>DPSB01000664.1:0-12879 GCA_003537495.1 Cytophagales bacterium
GCATACATGCGAATGGTAATGGCCGTACAAGATGCCAGCGACATTAATAAAAACTCCCCCGGGGCCGGACCGGTATCGGTTCCCCCCAGATCTTCGGGCTCATCGGCTATAACGGTTTTACCAGATGCAATTAACTCCGTGCGATAATGTTCTTTACCAATTATTGCCGTTACCATAGTTAGAAAGGGTTTGTTATTACGAAAAAATCCTGCGTGTACCGTTCGCGTGGAGCCACTTCGCGTGTTTTAAGATTTTCTGGCAAACTTTCCGGATCACCAGGATAGCCAATGGCCATTACCACTGTAGGTTCATGCGTTTCGGGAATGTTCAGGTTATCAATTAACACTTGCTTGTTGTAGCCGCCCATTTGATGCACATTTAATCCTGCATGGGTTGCCTGTAATGATAACAGTGCATTGGCTGCACCCACATCATACTTTGCAGCACCATTTAGTACACCATTGCGAAGTAATGTTTTTCGGGCGAGACTAACCACCAGCAACGGTGCATGTTGCGCCCAGATTTTATTGCTATCGTTTAATGAGGCAAAAATTTTATTCCATAGTTCTTTATTGTCGGCAACTGCATAAATATAAACCCACGGTTGTTCATTCATGCTGGAAGGTGCCCAGCGGGCAGCTTCAAACAACGATCGGATGGTTTCTTCCTTTACGGGAGTTGTTGAATATGCGCGCTTGCTTCTGCGCTCTTTAATCTCTGCCAGTACGGGGTGTTCTATTTCGGTTGATTTGTTAATAATTGTTTCCATATCTTCAACTAACAAAGAAAGCACGTAAACAGTTTAATACAAATTGCTTTTACTCCTCAATCAGCATACCCATCTTACCCATCTGGTAATCGCGCATGGCTTCCATTATCTGAGTTTGCGTATTCATTACAAATGGTCCATGCGATACTACTTCTTCGTTTAATGGTTTACCGCTTAATAATAAAGCCCGTGTGTCTTCCAAAGCAGTAAGCACAATACCCTCGCCATCATTTTTAAAGTGAATCAAATGCAACGCTTCCACCATGCCAAACCCACTTACATTCAGTTTGCCATCTAATAGATAAAGTACTGCGTTATGGTTTTCGGGTAGCGGAATGTCAATTGTTCCATCCTTTTTCAATACGAGTGTGGCTGCATTCACTTCCACTTGCGATGGTACCGGGCCTTTTGCTCCCAATACTTCGCCAGCAAAGACATTTACGGTTACCAATCCATCGGCACTTGTAGCAACCGGTGCTTCTTCGGCTTTAACAGGAAAATACATGGGCTGATCCATTTTATGTTTAGCTGGTGTATTGATCCACAATTGGATAATCTCCTGCCGCCCGCCTATTTCATGTATATCGTGTGGCGGACGTTCACTGTGAATAATACCCATGCCGGCATTCATCCACTGTGCGCCACCGGCATAAATTGTACTATCATTGCCGCGGCTATCGCGATGATGCACACCACCTTTAAATATAAAGGTGACCGGTGAAAAACCGCGGTGTGGATGTGGCCCTACCCCGGCATCGTCCGGATCAATTGTTGAAGGCGCTTTCACATCGGCATGATGTAATAATAAAAAAGGATCAACCTGCTGCACCTGTTGTGTAGGTAATGGCTGACGAATCGGAAATCCACCCATGTCCATTTTATGGGCATAAAGTAATCGGGAAACAGTTCTGGTTTTCATATGCGTTTGAAATTAATATTCGGATAAAATAGCCACGAAGTCACCAAGGCACGAATTATGGATTACTGTCAAATTTAAAGCTTCGTGTCTTTGAGTCTTGGTAGCTATCATTAAACAAAGTTATTACAATAATTGTCTATACAACTATTTTGCCCCGATTTTCGTTCCTATCTTTGAAACAAGAATAAAAGCAATGAAACCTCAATTAATTAGCGGCATTCACCACGTAACGGCTATGGCCGATGATGCCCAAAAGAACCTTGATTTTTACACCGGCATTTTAGGACTGCGCATGGTTAAGAAAACCATCAACTTCGATGCGCCCGATGTCTATCACTTTTATTATGGCAACGAAACCGGAAGCCCCGGCACCATCATGACTTTCTTTCCCTTTGCGGGGATGGCCAAAGGCCGGCATGGCAAAGGCCAGATGACCGTTACGTCCTTTTCAGTTCCGGCTGAAAGTTTAGACTATTGGTTAACGCGATTGAAAAAATTCAACATTACCCATACCGGTCCACAACAACGGTTTGATGATGAAATGTTCATCAGCTTACATGATGCACACGGTTTGGGTTTGGAGTTGGTGTTTAATAAAACTGATTTACGTCCTGGTTTTACCTACGGACAAATTCCATTGGAATACGCAGTGAAAGGGTTTCATGGTGCAGTGTTATCCGAAGATAATTCAGATCGCACGGCAAAGTTGTTATTAGAAACGATGGATCATAAACTGATTGCCGAAAAAGGAAACCTGAAACGTTTTTCGGCCAGCGGTGTGCCCGGAGATTTTATTGATGTATTAAATACACCTGAAGCTGCGCGTGGGTTGGGCGGTAGTGGAACCATTCACCACCTCGCATTTGCTACAGCCGATGATGGCTCGCAATTAGAGATTCGTGAAAAGTTATTGAGCAAAGGTCACCAGGTAACAGAAGTTTTGGATCGGCAATATTTCCACAGCATTTACTTTCGTGAACCGGGAGGTGTGTTGTTTGAAGTAGCCACCAATCCACCTGGCTTCGCGATAGATGAACATCCATCTAAATTGGGCGAAGCATTGAAACTACCACAATGGTATGAATCGATGCGCGATAAAATTGAAAATGCATTGGAGCCAGTTGAGTTGAAGCCTGAGAAGTTTAGTTAAATCATTCACCGCGAAGACGCCAAGGCGCTAAGATATTTTCATTGCGTCTCTGTGCCTTTGCGGTAAAAAAAGAATTATGCATAGTAAACAATTTATAGAAACCGGAGTGCCACTAAACAAAGCAAAAAAAGCCTTGATCATGATACACGGTCGCGGGGGCTCGGCTGAAGACATTTTATCGCTTGCGCAATACTTGCCGGTAAAAGATTTCTATATCGCAGCACCGCAAGCCACTAACAACACGTGGTATCCATTTAGCTTTCTGGCGCCAACACCACAAAACGAACCATGGCTCACCAGCGCATTGAACATATTGAAAGAATTAAGTGAGCACATTCAGCAAAATGGGGTTAAGCCTGAAAATATTTTTATACTGGGCTTCTCGCAAGGCGCTTGTTTAACAATAGAGTTTGCTGCACTCAATGCCCAAAAGTACGGTGGTGTTATTGCATTAACCGGAGGTTTGATTGGCGATAAGCTTGAACCTTCACGTTATTCAGGAAATTTTTCGGGTACACCTATTTTAATGACCAACGGAAATAATGATCCGCATGTGCCGATTACACGCAGCGAGCAATCCAAACAACAATTGGAAACGATGAATTCAAAAGTTGAATTGTTGGTTTATCCCAACAGGCCGCATACTATTTTGCAGGAAGAGTTGAACGTTGCTGCTGGTTATTTATCGCGATAAGCAGAGGCGTTTTGCTAAAGTTTAAAGCCGTCATGATGCCTAAATCGAATTCACTTGTGGTTAACCAAATCATGTAATACATCCATACAAAATACAACAATTCAATAATCAGTTTTTGTTAACTTGGAAACCTATGACAGCCGAGAAACAAAGACTGATTGAAGATCGTGACAAAGTAAAAAACTGGCGCCAATGGGGCCCGTACCTGACTGAGCGCCAATGGGGAACAGTGCGCGAAGATTACAGTGCCAATGGCGATGCGTGGAATTATATTTCGCACGACATGGCCCGCAGCAAAGCGTACCGCTGGGGCGAAGAAGGCATTGCCGGAATTTCGGATGACAAACAATTGCTGTGCCTGGCGCTTGCAGTATGGAACAAAAAAGATCCGATTCTGAAAGAACGCTTCTTCGGACTTACCAACCCCGAAGGCAACCACGGTGAAGATGTAAAAGAGATTTATTATTACCTCGACTCCACGCCTACGCATTCCTACATGCGTATGTTGTATAAGTATCCGCAAAACGAATATCCGTACGCACAACTGGTAGAAGAAAGCAGACGCAGGGGCAAGCACGATCGCGAATTTGAGTTAACCGATACCAACATTTTTGCCGATAACCGCTACTTCGATGTAGCTGTTGAATATGCCAAAGCCGATGTGTGCGATATGCTGATGCAGATAACGGTTACCAACCGCGGACCAGAAGCAGCAGGCATTGAACTTTTGCCTACTCTTTGGTTTAGAAATACATGGGCCTGGGGCTATGATGACACGCGGCCCGAAATTTATTTGGATGATAAAGGCATCATGAAAGCGAGTCACAAAAAATTAGGCTCGTACTATTTCTGCTGCGATGCAAAGCACGAAGCACTCTTCTGCGAAAACGATACCAACACGTGGCGTTTGCATCAACACTTTCAACCGGGCACGTTTAAAGATGGCATTAACGATTATGTTATTTTTAATTATCCGGGTGCTATTAATAAAATCAGCAAAGGAACAAAAGCTGCCTATCGCATTGATCTTAATTTAAAAGCGGGAGAATCGAAAACCGTTCGCCTGCGTTTAGCTTCGCGCTTTCATCAAAAACCATTTCAACAGTTCGATCAGGTTTTTTCTACAGCTAAAGCAGAAGCAGATAATTATTATGCCGATCTGCAAAAAGACATTACTTCCGAAGAAGAAAAAATGATTCAGCGGCAAGCCTTGGCGGGAATGCTGTGGAGTAAACAATTTTATTATTACGATTTGGATGTGTGGCTGCGAGGCGATCCGCACCAACCACCACCACCTTCCGAACGCAAACGCAATCGCAACCACGAGTGGGATCATCTGCACAATGCAGACATTATCTCCATGCCCGATAAATGGGAATACCCGTGGTATGCCGCATGGGATCTCGCCTTCCATGCTATCCCATTGGCGATGATCGATCCTGAGTTTGCCAAAAAACAATTGCTGTTGCTTACGAAAGAATGGTACATGCATCCCAACGGACAATTACCGGCATACGAGTGGGCTTTTGGCGATGTTAATCCGCCCGTGCATGCATGGGCTTGCTGGCGGGTGTATCGCATCGATAGCAACCTGCAAGACGGCAAGCGCGACCGAAAATTTCTGGAAGAAGTTTTTCATAAGCTCATGCTCAACTTTACATGGTGGGTAAACAAAAAAGATGAAAGCGGTAACAATATTTTTCAAGGTGGCTTTTTAGGCATGGATAATATTGGGGTGTTCGATCGCAGCAGTACCCATTTGCCAACCGGTGGCTACATCGAACAATCGGATGGTACCAGTTGGATGGCCATGTACACGCTCAACCTCTTGCGTATGTCGCTGGAGTTGGCCAAAGAAAATCCTACGTATCAAAGTATGGCCACCAAATTCTTTGAACACTTTCTGTACATCGCTGGCGCAATGGCCAACGTGAATAACGAAGGCATTAACCTGTGGGATGAAGAAGATGAATTTTTTTATGATGTACTAAACCTTCCTAACAACGAGCGACTAAAATTAAAAGTACGCTCGATGGTAGGACTCATTCCATTATTTGCTGTAGAAGTTCTAGATGAAGAAATTTTTCAGAAGATGCCGGAATTTACCGAGCGCCTGGATTGGTTTTTACAAAACCGCCCCGACCTCGCCAACTTAATTTCGCGCTGGGGCGATCGTGGAAAAAATCAACGGCACTTGCTTTCCTTGTTGCGCGGGCATCGCATGAAGCGGTTACTCAAGCGCATGTTGGATGAAAAAGAATTTTTATCGCCTTATGGTGTACGCGCACTTTCACGCCATCATTTAGACAATCCGTATGTATTGCATGCCAATGGCAGTCAGTTTTCGGTTCGGTATCAATCAGGCGAAAGCGATTCGTATCTGTTTGGTGGTAACAGCAACTGGCGCGGCCCGGTTTGGTTTCCGGTCAACTATTTAATTATTGAATCGTTGCAACGGTTTCATCATTATTATGGCGATGATTTTAAAGTGGAACACCCAACCGGTTCGGGCAACATGTTAACCTTGCGTGAAATTGCGAGCGAACTTTCGCAGCGATTGATTGCAATGTTTAAAACCAATGCTGATGGTAAGCGGCCCATGTATGGCGATACCGAGTTGTTTCAAACCGATCCGGAGTTTAAAAACCATTTACTCTTTTACGAATACTTTGATGGTGATACCGGCCGCGGCTTAGGTGCCAACCACCAAACCGGTTGGACGGGACTAGTAGCTAAATTGATTCAACCGATACAGACGAGGAAGAAGAAGTAGACTCACTACCAAACCATGCCTGTGCCTATAAAATTGAGTATATCGGAGACGGTTTGTTTCGGGTATAAGAGAGTTAGCGGTAACTTTATGACGACAGTGCGAATAATAACAATATGGCTTTTATTGGGGCTGACTGCAAAGACGACAGTCGGACAGAACCTCCAAGTTGTGGGGAATGACCATCCTATTTATCAGCTTGAAGCACGACTGATGGATGGTGACAAATCCGCATTGTTCGAAATTGCACCCTACTTTGATAGCAACAAGAAAGTAATTGAGTTTTTGGGTTACCACCGCCTTGAAACGGTTGAATCAGAAATTGCAAAAAGAGTAGTTGCAGAAAACTCTTTATTCACCGATGAGGAATTCAAAATTACTGATTCCTCAACGACAAAACAGTTCACTGCATTCCTCAATCAAAACAACAACAAAATAGTTTTCTCAAAATTGGCGACTTCATTCCTTATTACGCCACTTGACAAACGAACAGTGAAATTTGAAATTCGTGCGGTTTCAGAAGCCAAGAAGCAAGAACTTCAAGATAGTGCAAAAGCATTACTCTATTCTGACTGGGTAAAAGAAAATAGGATTGATTCTATAGTTAATCAACGAAATCCTATTTCACTTTTATTAATCGCCTCGGAACTTTTTAAAATCAGAAGCAGGTTTAATCGTTACTACTTCTATGAAGAAGAATTCACCAATTTGCTACAATATTTAACTGGAACTGAAATAGGTGTTGAAAATGAAAAGAAAGAAATATCCTGGTATATTGACAAAGATTTCCATCCAGAATCCAAATTAAATCTTCTTATTTATTTCTCTAATTATTACTCTCAATACAAGTGGGATGAAAAGAAATCCGTTTTCCTAAATCCTAATCAAGAAATCAAAGCTATTGGAAAAGAAGAACTTCTCTTTCAACTTCTCAGCAATAAAAACGATTCTATTGCAATTGATGCATTCACTCAATTAACCGTTTGCAATCCAATTAAGGTTACTCAACTTGCTGACGAGTATCAAAGTGCCAACATTGACAAGAGTAATGCAATTCCAATTTTTCCCTACAAGTTTTTGAGACAACTTGTATTGCTGACAAATTATTGCAAAGCAAATGATATTGACTTTGTTGGAACAAAAGATTTGCAAAGCAACATTTCATTACTTCAATCACAGCTACCATTTGCTGACAGAAGGAAATTAGAAGATAAACTAATTAATTCCCTTACACTTGACGACATCACCGCTTTCGAGTATTGGGCACTTATTTATGAGCAATCGTGGGGACTTACTTACTCCGCAGGAAGAATCCTTGACATCTTCTATTCAAAGAATTGGAACAAACTGATTGCCGACAATAAATATTTGTCCTGCTATCTAAAAAAATCAGCGTTGTTTGACGAGTTAGGAATTATCGGGATCTGCAATAGTTATTTGAAAAAGTTTTCCGGTTCTTCACAATCTACTTTGACACAACTAAAAACCTTTAAGACAAGTGACAACGATGTAAAATTACAAATTGAAAAGGTCTTATCACAGAGCAACAATCCAAACTCAAAAAAAGCAAAAGGGACAATCTCTTGGGATGGAAATAAAAATTATGAAGTGAAGAACCTAGAAAAGCAACTAAATGAATTGACGAATAATGTTAAGGATTCATCAAAGACAGATGACGCAATTTCAAAAATATTATCCCAAATAAATTATAGCCAAATTCCGACAGCATTAGCAGCGATTGAAGATTATCCGTTTAAAACCAAATGGAATAAATACTCTTTTATGGAAAGGGATTGGGGATTCTTCATGGCTGGTGACTTTGACATTAAAGAAACAAGAGATGAGTTCCTGAAGCTTTATTCCAAATTTTCTGAATACGCGCTTTACGCTTATTACTTAGACAAAGCGGGTATAGATTACACAACCTCAAATAAGTTGGACCACGACAAAATCTATGAGCTCCTAAAGTATGATGTTGTTGTTGCTTTCGCAGGTGGTGGTGGTGGAACACAAGACAATGAAGTTTATTCACTTGTAAAACTTCTTGAACTTACTTTCAAAACGACATTGGGTTATCCAAATAAGCTTTGTAATTCAAACAATATGTATGGATGCGACTCGGACGAAAGAGCAAAAGCGTGGATGAGGTATATGGCGGACAAAAAACTATTAAACCAGAAGCATGGTGAACCTATATCATATCATTACGAATAAAAAAGCAGCCGCTAACAAAGTATTGCCAAAAGCGGTGCTGAACTGCTTCGGTTGGTTATCGATGTATCCATAATCAACGAAGGACACACTTTACTCACTGCCAAGATTCGTGTCTGCACGAACCTAAGTAGCAATCCAGTAACAATACCTTTCATAAACCACAGAATAAAAACAGAATTATGAGCAAAATCATTTTCGACAGCGCCATATCCCTTGATGGATATTTTGCAGGCGATAACAGAGGCCCTAAAAATCCGATGGGTGGTGTTTCAGGGAAAATACATGCGTGGATGTTTAACCAAAAAGCGTTCTGGCAATACCTGGGAATGGAAGGCGGTAAAGAAGATGGCCCTGATGGAAAATTCATACGAGAGACTATTGACCGAACCGGAGCTTTCATTATGGGCAAGCGCATGTTTGAAGAAGGCGAAGTCGTTTGGCCAAATGATTTGTATAAAGCTGATGTGTATGTTTTAACCCACGAAAAGCGCGAACCGTGGATTCAGGAAGGAACAACTACGTTCTACTTTATCAATGATGGAATAGAAAGTGCGTTGGATAAAGCCAAAAAATCTGCAAACGGAAAAGACATACGCATACAAGGAGGCGCCAACACGATTCAGCAATTTTTAAATGCCGGCCTTATCGATGAGTTTTTCATTCACATTGCACCGGTTTTTCTAGGCAGCGGAATCCGGCTTTTCGAGGGCATGAATAAAGACCTCTATGAACTTCAAATTGAAGAAGTAACACCCTCTAATCTGACCACGCATTTGAGATATAAACTGAAAAAGAAAGTCAACGTGTAGAGGCTGTCTCAAAAGTCGAACTAAATGTGGAATGTCATTCCGGCCTTGTGCCGGAATCCCGTTGAGTACCTCGAAAACTGGGATCGCGGAACAAGTCCGCGATGACAGAACGACTTTTGAGACAGCCTCTTTTCAACTATGCCTTAAAGACCTGCAAGGTCTTAACTCGATTTTTTTTAACTAAAAAACTATCGAATCAACACCACGCCACCGCGCTGCTCTTGCGTTCCCTTTTCAGGTCGGAAAGAACTTTCGTATTTGAATACATAGGCATAGGTACCCGGTGGTAATGGTTGTCCGGTGTTGTTGTTATAGCCACCGTTCCATTTAAAGTTTTTGTCCTTCGATTCGAATACTAACTCGCCCCAGCGATTATAAATCAACACCTGGAAGTTGTCGGTAATGAAGAATGTATATGCAAAGAAATCTTTGTTATCGCTAACGCCACTGGTTGGCCGGAAGGCATTTGGAGCTACAATCTTTGGTATACAATCGTTGATTACTTCTGTTCTATCGCGCGAAATGCAACCAAATGAATTGGTGACATCCACATCGTAAAATCCTTCGCTGTCAGCAGTAAGTACCCTATCAGTGTAGGCGAGACTTAGTTCGTTTTTAAACCAATCGTATGTCTGAAATGCTCCAGGATCCAGATCAACAGTTGATGTTTCTGGATCGGCATTATCGGGGTCGTTACAGATAATAACCCGGTCAGGCAAGTTACCTTGTGGAAGCGGCAGTTTGATAACCTGAATTTGTGCGGGCGTCATACATCCGCTCTTGCTTATTTCTACCCGGTAAATACCAGCGGCAGTTTGATTGATGGTGGCAGTGTTTTGGCCAGTAATCAGAACGTTATCGCGAAACCACGCATAGGTTTCGCCTGTGGTGTTGGTGGTTGCAGTAAGTGTAAAAGGTTGATCGTCATCGCAAGCAGGAGTTCCGCTTAATCCTGCTGTTATCAATCCAACTACTGAAACTGTTTGAGGTGCTGAGCGAATAACACATCCGGTTACGGTACTCAATACCTCCACTACGTATGAAGCGCCATTATCAACTGATGTAAGATTGATGGATTGCCCCAAGGCATCAGGAGTTACACTTCCGTTGGCATACCAGCGATAGGTAAAGCTACCAGAAGGCTGCGCTGTTAAAATCACTTGATCGGCACAAGCATCGCTTTGTGTAAAGGTTGGAACAATAGTAGCGGGAACATCAATTGTAACATCTTGCGTAAACGGACAGCCGGCAGGGCCGGATCCGGTTACGGTAAACGTTACTACACCTGCACCAGGCAAGAGTTGAATGGTTGCACCATTAGTGGCGCCCACAATACTACCCGGCACGTTGGTTGACCAGGCATAAGTTGTTGCCGTGCCCGATGCAGTTAGGGATGGCGTAGCATCGCACAAATCGCTGGCATCAACGGTGAAGGTTACGGGTGGATTAGGCGTAACAGCAATGTTTTGAGAATCAATACAACCGCTTGCATCTTCTATCTGAAGGATGTAATTACCGGCAGGCAAAGTTGGTGCGATGGCTGTGGTTAAGAACGGTGAAGTGGAGGGCAATGACGGACCGAATACCTGCCCGGTTCCGGAATCAGTAAGTGTAAATTGATAAGGACCGGTTCCGCCTGCTACTGTTACGGAGTATGCTACGATACAAGGATCAGTTACGGTTGGCGTAATGGTAAGAGTAACATCAGCCAAAAATATTGAGGGGGACGATGGGCAATTTGAAATCTGATCTCTTACAAATGCACTATATGTTCCAGCTTCAAGTCCGGTGAAAGGAATAGTGGAAGGTGCATTCAGATCAGCATCTTGTTGGAGGAAACTATTGGGGCCAGTTAATGAATAGGAATAAGGGCCAGCAGGTGGTACAGATGGGTTTAGTTGTAACGTAATGGTACCATCGGGCGTACCACATGAAGTGGGATCCGTTTGGCTAAGCGTGACTGCAGGTGATACATTGATGGTAATAACCTTATCCTCTACTGTAAAACAAGTAGTGAATGGATCGGTCACTGTTACTTCATAGGTAAATATCCCGGGAGTTGTAACATCTACCCCTTGTGTTTGAATGGTACTGGCATTTACCCCATTAATTGTCCATTGATAAGTTGCTCCTGGATTTTGAGCATTCAGGATTGTGATAGAATTATCATCCTCGCAAATGGTAAGGTCTGGTCCAAGATCTACTGGCGGTCGGTTATCCACGACAATAGTTTGTGCGGTTGAAGTACATCCGTTAACACTTGTATTGGTTACTGAAATAGAAGCTGGATTGTTGAGGGTAACAGTTTGGGTTGTTGCACCATTAGACCATGTGTGTCTAATACCTGGCGTGTTTGGAATATTGGCATCTAATGTTACAGCACCAGTACATAAGGCAATTGCACCAGGAATAGAGGGAGGTGCCGGTGGAGCAAAAATTTCAACTTGTCGTACGATGGTGGTATCCAATCCGCAGCGATTGGTAAGTCGCATGGATACAGTATATACACCTGCTGCTGCATACACATGAGAAGTAGAATCTTCTGTACTCGTGCCACCATCACCAAATGACCATAAAAAATTATCAATAGCATCAGTTGCTACTCCTTCAAAAATTGTTGTATCACCAAGGCATGCTCCTGCAACTGTAAAACCCGGTCCTCCAAAGGCGTTCGAATTTTGATCAATAAAATTAGGAAGGCCTAACCGGCTATTGGTTCCGCCAAGCAACGCAAAGCCCGAAGGATTAAACGTAGAAAACTGTGTGGTATCTTCTACTGCTTGAATTATTCCTAATGTGTTACTGCCATTAATGGCAACGTAAATTTGTCCATCCGGACCAATTTGAATTGCACCCAACTCCAGATTTTGATCAATGCGCTGTTTAAAAACAGGACGGCTCAAAGAATCGAGATAGTATTCAAAAATTGCCGAAGGAGTAGGAGAACCTTTAACCGTTGCAAAAATTTTATTTCCACCAGGTGAAAATTCTACGCCATACACCTGGCCATTGGGTTCGTTTAAATCAATTTGACGGAAGTTACTTAGTACACCTGTGCTATCGTCCAGCACAAACAACTCCACAAAATTGCTAATTCCTGGTGTTGATAGCGTCACTGCAATCTGATTGCCCGATCCTAAGTTCATGTAACCTTCTGCATTTACGGCCGATTGAAAGGAATGATCAGATCCAATTTCGGAATAAACCGGTTGACCAATTCCATCTGCTGAAATAGGATAAGAACGAAATACATTATTACCATACTCATGTACAATCACCCAACGTTCATTGGCTGTAATGCGTTCGGTACTTCTGGAGAACAGCAATACATTTTTTTGTTGAAGTCCTCCGTTTAAGCCAAGCTTTAAATCGAAGAGCGAATAACGTACTTCAAAAAGTCCGGTGCCATTTACGGCTTGCGTGGTGAAGATGTAATACAGCGTTTCATCGCCCGGTACAGGTACAATGATGGCCGATTGCGAAGCCGCGGGATCGCCCCCAATACCACTATCAATTTCAGTGTCGGTTTTATCAAAGACTTTATCGCCATCGGT
>DPSB01000664.1:13156-13324 GCA_003537495.1 Cytophagales bacterium
CAAAGACTTTATCGCCATCGGTATAGAAAATAACATCACCGTTCCGATCGCACACAATGGCACAGCCTTCGGGGGCATCCATCGCGCTGTTATCAAGAGCCACCGGTGGGGTTTCATTAAAATCTATACCGGCAGTATTTCCAAAATGCCAGACATTCGATCGCTGAT
>DPSB01000272.1 GCA_003537495.1 Cytophagales bacterium
TGAATATTCTTCAAACACAATAGCAAAACTAGCGGCATCAGCTTCTGCAATTTTTTTTCGATCGTAAAACGCCTGCTGTTTATCTTTTATAAAATCCCGGTTCAGAATCTCAAGGCTTTCAATATCAACTCCATCTATGCGTTCGCCATCGCTTACCAGAATGTCGGTATTGACAACAATATTTCGTTCGTCTATAATTTTAATGAACTCAATCTTATCGAAATTGAGCATGGAGAAATCAACCTTCCAATTTGATAGTACAAGTGCATTTCCAAACTGCACGTAGTTCTCGGAGATAACCTTTGGCTCTGTTCCGGGATGCGCAGCTTTTTTAAACACCTGCACTTCAGCCCGCGATCCACCAACCTGACTGTAATCCCGATAAATGACGTAAATGTTAGCAGAATCAATCGCAAGGGTAGAATTCAACACGGTAAAGGTTCCGCGATCTACATCCAGTTTATTGCCATTCAGGAAGATGGCATTCTTATCGCGACCCCACGCATAGTAGCTCCATTCCTGTTTTATGGGTTTGTATGTTTCATAGGTTTGTGCGTCAGCATTTTTAATGATGTGAAGTGAGTCTCCGTAATCATAATGGTAATACACATGTTGTGCATCTCTGGGTGTTCTCTGTTCATCAATTGTAAAGCTGGTATGGTCAACATTTTGAATTTTGTCTTTCCAATAAATATGTTGCTTGTCTTTCGCAAATTCTCTGGAAAAGACGGTGAATGTTTCGGGATCGGCTTCAAGCTCACGGTATCCTAATTCAAACCAATTGCCCATGGGTGAGTAAATGATTACATTTTTCCAGCGGTGATGATAGTATGAATCGGAAAGCGCGGCATTAACCGGTTTACCTACCCGCATAAACAAACTTACGATGTAGCCGACAAAAGCAAAGAAGAAAAGACCAATGATGATTAGAATAGTTTTCAACATGGATAAACGTTTATCGGCTAAAGCTAAATAAAAAAGGTGACCCGTTTTCAGGTCACCTTTCAAATCAGACTTCAATTACTTACTTCACATCGAAGCGATCTAAGTTCATCACCTTTGTCCATGCTGCTACAAAATCTTTAACAAATTTTTCGTGCGCATCGGCAATGCCATATACTTCGGCCAGGTTGCGTAATTCTGAATTAGATCCAAATACAAGATCCACCCGTGTGGCTGTCCACTTTACGGCTCCGGTTTTGCGATCGCGACCTTCAAACAAGTCCTGCGCATCGGATGTTGCCTTCCAGGTTGTACTCATATCCAACAGGTTCAAAAAGAAATCGTTGGTAAGCGCTTCAGCACGTTTAGTAAATACACCATGCTTCGAACCATCGAAGTTAGCATTCAACACCCGCAAACCACCAACCAATACCGTTAACTCCGGTGCGGTAAGTGTTAACAGTTGTGCTTTGTCAATCAACAACTCTTCGGCTGTGATGGAATATTTTTTCTTTTGATAGTTACGGAAACCATCGGCAATCGGCTCAAGAACTTCAAAAGATTCAACATCGGTTTGTGCTTGCGTAGCATCGCCACGGCCCGGTGTAAACGGAACGCTGATAGTAACACCGGCATTATTCGCAGCTTTTTCAATACCCACATTTCCAGCCAACACAATCAGATCAGCTAATGAAACATTTTTAAATTCTTTCTGAATGCCTTCTAGTGTTTGCAACACTTTGGCCAACTGAGCCGGGTTGTTTACTTCCCAATCTTTTTGCGGAGCTAATCGGATACGTGCGCCATTCGCACCGCCACGCTTATCCGAACCGCGGAAAGTGGAAGCAGAAGCCCATGCCGTAGATACCAATTGCGAAATGGTTAATCCAGATGCTGCAATCTTTTCTTTCAGTGTGGCGATGTCTTTATCCGTTAACTTATGAGTAGCTGCCGGAATAGGATCTTGCCAGATCAATTCTTCTTTCGGTACTTCTGGTCCGAGATAACGTGAGATTGGTCCCATGTCGCGGTGTGTAAGTTTAAACCACGCACGTGCAAACGCATCAGCAAACGCATCAGGGTTTTCATAAAACCGTCTGGAGATTTTTTCATACTCCGGATCGAATCGCAAAGCCAAATCGGTTGTTAACATTTTGGGAGTATGGCGCTTCGATTTATCAAATGCATCGGGTACAGTGTTGGCGCCCGCACCATTTTTAGGTTGCCACTGATGTGCACCGGCAGGACTCTTGGTTAATTCCCATTCATATCCAAAAAGATTCTCGAAGAAATTATTGCTCCACTTAGTAGGTGTGGTTGTCCACGTAACTTCCAAGCCACTGGTTATCGTATCGCCACCTTTGCCTGACGCATAACTGCTCTTCCAACCCAAACCTTGCTCTTCAATGGTGGCTGCTTCAGGATCGGCACCAACATGCGTGGCCGGAGCCGCACCGTGTGTTTTACCAAATGTGTGGCCACCGGCAATCAACGCAACAGTTTCCTCATCATTCATGGCCATGCGCTTGAATGTTTCGCGAATATCATGCGCAGCTTTTACCGGATCAGGATTTCCATCCGGTCCTTCCGGATTTACGTAGATCAAACCCATCTGTACAGCGGCCAGAGGATTTTCAAGATCGCGATCGCCAGAGTATCTGCTGTTTGGATTTTTACTTAACGCAAGCCATTCTTTTTCTGCACCCCAATACACATCTTCCTGTGGTTCCCACACATCTTCACGGCCACCCGCAAAACCAAATGTTTTAAAGCCCATTGATTCAAGGGCCACGTTTCCGGTAAGAATCATTAAATCGGCCCACGAAATTTTGTTGCCATATTTTTGTTTGATAGGCCACAACAACCTGCGTGCTTTATCCAGATTAGTGTTATCGGGCCAACTGTTAAGTGGCGCAAAACGCTGTTGTCCGGCACCGGCACCACCTCGACCGTCACCAGTGCGATAGGTTCCGGCACTGTGCCACGCCATTCGAATAAATAATCCACCATAGTGTCCAAAGTCAGCAGGCCACCAGTCTTGCGAATCGGTCATGAGTGCCGTTAAATCTTTTTTAATGGCTGCGAGATCAAGTTTTTTAAACTCTTCTGCATAATTAAAATTCTCACCCATTGGGTTAGACAGCGATGAATGCTGGCGTAGTACATTCAGTTTTAGTTGATTGGGCCACCAATCGTGGTTGCGTGTGCCGCTGCCTGCGGTTTGTTTGGTAGCTCCGGTAAAAGGGCATTTGCCTTCACCATTTGTTGAGTCGTGTCCCATATTTTGCGATTTATAAATGGATAATAGTTATTCTTTGATTGGTTAAAACTAAACCCGAAAGATTTGCCGTACAATGACGATAGTCATTTTTAGCACTTTTTCAGGATGACAAGGATACAACACTCAGATTCATAAATCAAATTGATTATTTTTATGATCTTATAGTTTCTGTCTATGACCTTGATTCAATTGGAATACATTGTAGCGCTGGATACTCACCGCCATTTTGTGTTGGCTTCCGAAAAATGTTTTGTTACTCAGCCTACGCTGAGCATGCAAATTCAAAAACTGGAAGAAGAATTAGGTGTAAAAATTTTTGATCGTACGAAGCAGCCTGTTATCCCTACCGAAATTGGGGCGAGTATTATTGCGCAAGCCCGCATAGTGCTGCGTGAAGCCGCGGCAGTAAAGCAATTGATTGCCGAACAAAAAGATACGATGACCGGTGAAATCCGGATTGGGATTATTCCTACACTGGCTCCTTATCTGCTGCCTTCGTTGTTTAAAAATATTCGCGAGAAGTATCCGCAGGTAAATCTTGTAGTGAAGGAGATTATTACGGAAGAGGTTGTGCGCGAATTGAAGAGTAATCGATTGGATTGCGGTCTTGTAGTAACTCCACTCAACGATTCTTCCATAAAGGAAAATATACTCTTTTATGAGGAGTTGTTCGTCTATGTATCGAAGAAAAACGCGTTGGTGGATAAAAAATATGTTTTACCAACCGAGATTGACCCCAACCAGTTGTGGTTATTAGAAGAAGGCCATTGTTTTCGGTCGCAGATTTTGAATTTGTGTGAACTGCGAAAACATTCAGAGCTTCATTTTAAATATGAAACCGGCAATATTGAAACATTAAAACGGATGGTAGATAAGAGTGATGGTATTACCATTTTGCCCGAACTGGCTATTATGGAATTTAGCCCTGCCCAACTTAAGCTTGTAAAAAGATTAAAGGAGCCCAGCCCGGCCCGCGAAGTGAGTCTGGTTACGCATCGTAATCATATCAAGACAAAATTGATCCAAACCCTGAAGGAAGAAATTTTAATGTTGGTGCCGAAGCAAATGCAGAAACTGAATAAGAAGAAAGTAGTAGAGATTAATTATTAAATCATTTTGCCACTAAGGCACTAAGTAGTATTTATGATTATACTTGATAGTTCTCAACTTCGTGTTTTTTTAGTGCCTTTGTGTCTTCGTGGTGTTAAAAAATAGTGCAATAAAAAAGAGCGCCTCATCAGCGCTCCTTTATTTTATCTCTGTTTGCGTTTGCATCGCTTAATACTTTCTTCCAATACAATACAGTGCCATAATTCAGCCGAGTGTTGCAGTGCTTTCCGATAGCGGGTTATCGCTTTGTTAAATTGTTTTTTCAATTCGTAAGCCTTGCCCACTTGTTCCAGTAAGTATGCTTTTTTCGCCTGCTTGGCTTTCATTCCCTTCCTGTAAACATCAAGTGCATCATCCAGCCTTTCGTCATCGGCTAATAGTTTGCCGAGATACCAGTACGGATCGGCAAATTTTTTATCGAATTGTATCGCAAGCCTGAAGTGCTGTTCGGCACGCGGCATGTTATCACCATAATCAAAGTAGATTAATCCCAATGTATAGTGTAGCCGTGCGTAACCAGGTTCTTCATACAATAGCCTGTCCAGCAACTTCAAAGCAGGTTCGTGACCTTCCATCCACGCCAGCTTCAACGCTTCTTCGAGATAGTCTTCTATCCATTTTATCTTTTCCATTGTTAAGTTTCAGTTTAGCAGGAGAAACAATTTGCTTCTCCTGCTCGTGTTTAAAAACTGAACATCACCCATCTTTTTTTCCGACATCTTTTAATGCCTTCCATCAACTGGGCAGTTTCAAATCCAGTAGTTGCTACCATCGCTTCTTTGTAGAAACGAATAGCTTTCCGGAAATCCTGTTTCAATTCGTATACCTGCGCGATCAAATCAAGAAAAGCAACTTTGTTTGCTTCTCTTTGATGTAAACCTTTTTGCAGGTATTCCAACGCTTCGGTATATCGTGCAGTACGCATCAACAAAGTACCCAGGTGCAGGTAAGGCGGTGCATATGCTGCATTAAACCGGATAGAAAGCTTCAGGTGCATTTCGGCCTGTGCTATTTCCGGAGTGTAATACAAGTACGCCCAGCCGATATGATCGTGCAGATGCGCATAGCCCGGTTCTTCGTACAACAGGTTCTGCAACAACTCCAACCCCTCCGTTACCTGGTTGTTGTATATCAACTGCTCGGCCTGAGTCAGGTGTGTGTTCATCCATTTTAGTTCCATACTTACATTCAAAAATTTAATGTTTAACATTCAAAGCTCAGGGTCTTGAATGTTGAATTCTTAAACCTTGAATTTTGAATCAATCTTCTGCAGGCGAATCATCGCCACACATTCTTACAATCTTCGGAGTAAATTCTCCGAGCACTTCCACAAGTTCATCCTGATAGTGCATTACTTTCCGGATATCCTTATAGTCCATGGGGGCCTCATCTAATCCGCCTCCCAGTAAGGTAACCTCATGCCGTTGCAATTCCTGTTTCATCATTTTATTGGTGATAGAATTTTTAGCAGCACTTCGCGACATCATTCTTCCTGCTCCATGTGAAGCGGAGTTGAGAGACGTAGCATTGCCTTTTCCTTTTACAATAAAGCCAGGCGCAGTCATCGAACCGGGAATAATTCCCAGCACACCGGCACCCGCAGGTGTTGCCCCTTTACGATGCACAATAACTTCGGTACCATCAGCCAACTTTTCTTTCCAGGCAAAGTTGTGATGGTTCTCTACCCGTATTAAAGATTGCTCGCCCAAAGCGGCTGCTATCCGTTCATGAATCTGATGATGATTAGCCGAGGCATAATCACCAGCTAAATTCATCGCTAACCAATATTCTTGTCCGGCTTCGGTATTCAAATCAAGCCAGGCAAGACTTGCAGCTTCACCGGGTAACAAACAATTTTGTTTAGCTACGCGAGTGTAGTGTCTGGCGATTTCAGCCCCTAATCCACGTGAACCCGAGTGCGACAATACAGCAAGGTATTTTCCGGCAGTAAGTTTCCATTCGTTGTTCTCACCAAGATCAATCAATCCAAACTCAACAAAATGATTCCCACTTCCAGATGAACCAATTTGCATGGCCGCTTTTCCCTGTAAAGGTTTTAGTATCGTGACCTCTTTGAACAAATTCCGATCAAGCACTTCATGCTCTTTAGGGCGCTTAAAAACTTCGCGCCCAAAGCACGTATTGTCCAATAAAATTTGTTTCAGGTTGGCCTGATGTCTGGTTAAAAACTTTTCATCCAGTGGATATGCAGTTAAACACATCCTACAACCAATATCCACACCTACACCGTAGGGTATTACAGCATTGTGCGTAGCCAATACTCCGCCAATCGGTAAACCATAACCTTGATGTGCATCGGGCATTAACGCTCCGGCAACTGTTATCGGCAACTTCATGGCAATCTCCATCTGGTTACGTGCACCTTCTTCAATCTCAGCACCTCCGTAAATCTGATAGTCGATTCTGTTTTTCAACAACTCATGCACCAACGATTTTTTCTCGGATGGTACAAGGGCCAATGCAGTCTTGCTCCAGATAGAATCTTGTACAAACGCTTTTGGATTTATCAATACTGCTTTCAATGCCTCGTATATTTCTTCTTTCTCGCTTCTGCGGTAGTACTTCAATACAGTATTGATCGCGGTACCGATTGCTTTTCCTTCCGGATAACCTAATTTGATCAGGTCCTTTCCGCTTAACATTTTCCTTTTCATAATTTTTCCTTTCTGTTTCGCTATGGGCAAAACAATTCCACACATCGTTTTCGATGTTAAAAATTTTAAAACTTGTCCGTGGTAAAATAAAAAAACCCGGACTGCCCGGGTTTTCAGTTAATTGATCAGATACTGATCAACTGAAAATCCGTGACTTAAACCCAATATCGCTACCAGATTTATTGATTTTATATGGTGCTGTTATTCTTAGCATGGTGCAAAGATAAATTTGTTCTCGTCTAACTTCAAAGCAAGAACCCTATAAATATTTTTCCGTCATGACTATGATTTCGAAAACAAACATTTCGGTATCATTGCATCCGTTAAAAAACACTTGCTATGAAATTTAAATCTCTACTTGTAATTCTGTTTATGATTGCTGTTGCTGGCAAGGTATTAGCCCAGGACGAGTCGACACCGTATAGACCAGTTCGCTTTTTAATAAGTGGCGCTC
>DPSB01000098.1 GCA_003537495.1 Cytophagales bacterium
GCAGTTTACAAAATCGCGCAAGCGTGTTTACTTTGCAGATGTATGGTCGCCCATGCTGGATGCAACTGGTAATTTGTTGCCGGGTTTGTTTCTGGAAGACGACCTGCACATGAACGAGAAGGGTTATGTTATCTGGACAAAAGTGTTAAACCAATTTCTTTAACGGATCAAGTTACGTGCGCCTGAGTTTTATATTTCTTTTGGGGATATTAAGTGTGCTTGCAACGCGGGTGGCTGCACAAGACAACCTGGAAGTGCGCGTGCCTAAAGTTATTACACATCTTACGGCTTCCAACAAACTTATTTTACGCACCACTCATGCGCCCAAGCATAACGTGTTTAAAAAGATACTTTGTACCAATGAAGGTTGCAGGCGCGCAGCCGGTTGGAGAAGAGGGCAGGAAGCGCGCAGGTTTGATGATTACAAAAAACATCCGCAGGTAAAGAAAATAAAACGCGATACCGTTCATGCCGAAGTACACACTACTGAACCTCCGGCACCTAAACCCGATACAGCCGATATTAAAAAGAAGGTTGCACCAACTTTACCGGTTGAACGCAGGTTTATTTTAAGCGATGTTTTGTTTGCGGTAAATAGTCCGGACATTAATAAAGATGTTACCAAACAACTGGATACATTGGTGAACCTGCTAAAGGCCAATGAAAAAATTCTGGTGCATATTGTAGGGCATACCGATAACACCGGGCGCGAAGCCTATAACCAACGCTTATCCACCAGTCGCGCGGAAGCAGTTGGTCTTTACCTGATGGATAATGGCATTGCTATTGGGCGGATTACGTTTGAAGGTAAAGGCAGCAGCGAACCAATTGGTGATAATACATTTGATGAAGGCCGCAGAAAGAACAGGCGGGTAGAGATTATTTTGAAAGAGTAAGGCAATTACTCAAATTCTCAAGGCGAAAATTTACAAATCGGTTAAGCAATCCAATCAGCAGGTGTTAACTTTGTTAACGGTGAAGGTTCGCACAATTATATATGGCTGGCTGCTACTACTGGTACTTGGCATTTCATGCGAGGAACCAACCGAACAACTCATCATCGATGAAGACGTTAACCCTATCGATTGGACCGACCTAACGCATGGAAATAAAGTTGATCCCGATTACGATGCTATCTTTCCACAAAATCGCGTAAACACACTTGAAATTATTTTAGGTAGCGCCAACTGGCAGGGTATTAAAACCAATATGAAGGATTTATTTGGTTACGACTTTGGCTCGCTCTCCGCACCATCCAATGGCATTCCTGCTTCAGAGCCGCAGTACGTTCCGGTATCGGTAAAGTTTAATGGTAAAGAATGGTATAAAGTAGGCTTTCGCCTGAAAGGAAATTCAACGTTGGGTAGCAGTTGGCGCAATGGTATTTACAAACTTCCGTTTCGGTTAAACTTCGATCGGTTTGAAGATGCGTATCCACAACTCAAGAACCAGCGCATGTATGGCTTTAAAGAATTATCCATGTCGCCCGGAGCCATGGACCCTTCGCTTTTGCGCGAGAAAGTGGGATCAGATATTTTTAGAATGGCAGGAATACCGAGTGCTCGAACGGCATTTTATAAAGTGTACATCGACTTTGGTGCGGGATTAAAATACTGTGGCGTATATACCATGGTTGAAGTGGTGGACGACACCATGATTAAAGAACAGTTTGGAAGCGATACAGGTAACCTGTATAAACCAGAGAGTACGTTTGTGAGCTTTGTATTAAACAAGTTCGAGAAAAAAAATAACGAAACTGAAAACAACTACGATGATGTGGTGAGTTTAATCAACACGTTACACAGTAGTTTGCGTTTGCAAAATCCCGAGCAATGGCGCACTTCATTGGAATCTATTTTTGATGTCGATCATTTTATGAAATGGCTGGCAATAAATACGGCTATGCAAAACTGGGATACTTACGGACGCATGGCGCATAATTATTATTTATATAACGATCCGGCAAACGGCCTTACCTGGATACCGTGGGACAACAACGAATCACTTTCTAATCGTGGAAACACAACCCTGACTATTGGTTTGGAGACCGTAACCAATCAATGGCCGCTAATACGGTACCTGATGGATGATGAGGTGTATGCTGCACGCTACCGGGAGCACATGCAACAATTTTTAAACGAAGTGTTCACTACTACTACCATTTACGAGTTGCTGGATAAGCACTATGATTTAATCTCACCCTTTGTAGTCGGGCCACAGGAAACTGAAAGCGGAAAGTATTCGCAGCTACCCAACACCAATGCGTTTACAACTGCCCAAACTACCCTTAAACAACATGTAGCCACGCGCATTCAGGTAGCAACCGAATATCTGCAAGAGGATTGACCATACAACTACTCTCCTTAGACTTTTCAACCTTACAACTTTTAACTTTTTTAACCAACCCAATAGGGGGAAGGCTTCACCTGGTTGTCGTACCGTTATAAAATCAATAATTGTATGAAAACCCGTCTTATAGTTGCTTTAGTACTTGTTACAGCAAACCTGGCCGTGGCCCAGGAAATTCAAACTCTTTTCGGTCGCGGAAATTCCACCGGAGGTTACATGGCAATCTCCAATAAATTTACCACCATCAATGGCGACTACGCTAATCTTAGCGAAGTGTATGGTGGTGTATTCATTAACCGCAGATGGATGATTGGGATGGGCGTTGCAGCTTCCACCAACGACATCCGCGTGCCACAACAACATAGTGTAAACCCCTTGCAACCCATGACGTACCAATATGGCCAAGGTGGTTTAATGTTGGAGCGTGTAATTAAATCTAACCGATCCATTCACCTGGTTATAAATATGTTTAGTGGTGTGGGGTTCACCGCCCAATATCATCGCCCGCAATGGGATGAGTGGGACGACTGGGATGATTTTGATGATTTAAGTGGCCACGACCAAAACTGGTTCTATGTGTTGGAGCCCGGAGCCCAACTGGAAATGAATTTGTTTCGCTGGTTGCGTTTTAGTCCGGGTATTTCCTACCGCAACACCTATGGTAGCAATGGCCTCGGACTTTCTGATAGCGATTTGAGCAACTGGTCGTATAACCTTACCCTTAAAATTGGTGGCTTCGGCAAACGCCATCGCGCCAAGCATAGCACCGAAGTAATTTCGAACTAATTTCTGAGATTGTGGTTTATTTATAGGATTGTTATTAATGCCACAAAGGCACCAAGGCACGAAGATATTTAGGCGTCATGACGGCTGTGAGCTTTAACCAATAGCCGCCAGACGCCTCTGTTCTTACAGAAT
>DPSB01000100.1 GCA_003537495.1 Cytophagales bacterium
ACTGCATTTATTATGATGATCACCAAAACCGTAATTGGCAGCAGGCAATGGTAACGTGGAAAAACAGTAAACGTACGGGCGACTTACTGCTACTGGCCAATGTGTTGGTGTGGGTGGTGTTACTAAATGCATTGGCCTCGTTCTATTTTTTCAGATTGGACCTTACCGAAGAAAAAAGATACACTATTCAGCCCCAAACCAAAGTGTTGTTACAATCGCTGGAAGATGAATTGTTTGTAGAGGTTTTTCTGGAGGGAAAGGAATTGAATCCTGAATTCAGAAGGCTGCAAAAATCTATTCGCGAAACATTGGATGAATTCAGAATCTACTCCAATAACAAAGTAAAGTTTACGTTTACCGATCCGCTGCAGGCAACCAACGAGCGCGCCCGTAATGAGTTTATTGCCGACTTAAATGCCCGTGGTGTTAGTCCGCGCAATGTAATTGAAACACGCAATGGCGAACGCGTAGAAAAGTTTGTATTTCCGGGGGCGCTGGTTTCGTATCAGGGTTTTGAAGCAGGCGTTATGTTATTGCGCGGCAGTCGCGCACAAAACATAAATCAGTCTATTGAAGAAATTGAATTTGAATTGGCCAACGCCATTCATAAACTCAGCAACAACAATCGTAAGCGTATCGGGTTGCTGCGCGGGCATGGCGAATTGGATAGTCTTGGGTTTGCCAGCTTTAACAATGCTTTGCTGGAACAGTACGATGTATTTAAGGTTTCGTTAAATCGTAAAGCTGCTTTAACCGGTTACGATCTGATAATTATAGCTAAACCTACTGAATCGTTTAGCGAAGCAGACAAGTACAAGTTAGATCAATACATCATGCATGGAGGCAAGGTTATGTTCTTGCTCGATAGATTAGATGTTGATATGAATCAGGTTTCGCAGGAAGATTATCTGGCTTTTCCGTACGATCTGAATCTGGACGATCAGTTATTTAAATATGGTGTTCGCATTAATCCTGATTTAATTCAGGATCGTGTTTCTGGCCGCTATCCGATTGTGGTTGGTGGCGATCGCAACCAACCACAGATTATGCAATTGGAGTGGCCTTTCTTTCCGTTAGCCAATCAATATGCACAGCATCCGGTAACGCGCAATCTCGATGCAACTTTATTCCGCTTTGTAAGCAGCATTGATACGGTTAAGGCAACCGGTGTTATCAAAACTCCGCTGGTCTATTCATCGGTGTATGCACGCAAGGTAATGGCACCGGTTAAAGTAACGGTAAACGATCTACGCAGGCAGATGCGCGATGAAGCCTTTACCAGCGGCCCGATTGTAATGGGTTATTTACTCGAAGGGAAATTCACTTCTCTTTATAAAAACAGGTTTGCACCCGAAGGAGTGGAGGCAACTAATTTTATGGAAGAAAGCTTGCCCACCAAGTTGGTTGTTATTGCCGATGGCGACCTGGCCCGCAACGATGTAAACCCACGCGATGGTAATCCACAGCCGCTGGGGCTTGATCCGTTTACGCAATATACTTTTTCTAATCAGGATTTATTACTCAACACAGTTGCCTTTATGTTGGATGAAAACGGGTTGATTAAAGCGCGCAACAAAGAAGTAAAGGTTCGGCCACTGGATAAAATCAAGATTAAGAATGAGCGTACTTTCTGGCAGGTTATCAATCTTGGCCTGCCGGTTTTTGTAATAATAGTGTTTGGTTTTGCTCGCGCCTATTGGCGCAGACTTAAATATTCCCGATTCTGATGCAAGAGAAACGAAACATCCGGTTATTACTTTCACTGGTGGTATCGTGCGTGGTGCTGGCTGTTGTACTTTATATCAGCAACCGCGAATCGTTTAGTGCGCTTGATAAACAAATGTTTCAGGTAGCAGATCAAACGCAGATTAATAAGGTTGTGATTAAACCAACCACGGGCGAAGCGCTGGAGCTTCGGTTTGATGGTGCAAAATGGCAAGTAAACAATTCCTTTCAGGCTAATCCGCAAATGATAAAAATTCTGTTTGCCACCATTCTGCAAACAGAACCGAGGCGCGAAGTGGCATTGTCTTTACAGGATTCAATCTCCAATCATATCAAAACCACGGGCCGCGAGATTCAACTTTTTGAAGGCGATCAACTGGTAAAACAATTTTGGGTGGGCGGTAATGATGCTAAAACCGAAACGTATTTTCAATTACCGGATGGCTCACCGTATATAGTGCAAGTGCCGGGTTACCGGTTATACATTGCTTCGTTATTTGAACTGACGGCCAACGATTGGCGTAATAAGCTAATTTTCAATTTCAACTGGCAAAACTTTAGAAGTTTGGAAACTCGCTTCCCACTTCAATCAAATCAGGATTTTAGTGTTTCTTTTACCAATCAGATTTTTGCTATTAATGAAGTGGCTGTTGCAGATACTACCAAATTGAGTAATTATCTGGAGTCGGTATTCAACCTTCAGGCAGATCAATTTATAACTACTTCCGGTAAGTACGACAGCCTGCTTGCCACCACCCCTGTTTATTCCATTTCGGTAACAGATATTGCTAATCGGGTGTACCAGTTGGAGGTTTTTCCCCAACTAAAAGGTGAGCAGCTTATTCTGGGCCGGGTTAATGCCGAATTGCCTGCATTATTTAATCCATTGCAAATTGACCCAATCGCGCGGAAAAGAAGCTATTTTGAGTACTAAACCAACTAACGCATTCATTTTCCAGATTGGTTTTTCTTTCTAACTTTACCGCCCGTACAACCACAAATCACTCATTTACAATGAAGTTTATAGTTAACTCCAGTTACCTGCTTAAGCAGCTCTCTAATATCAATGGCGTAATCACAACCAATCCGGTTGTGCCCATCTTAGAAAACTTTCTTTTTGAAATAGACAAGAGCAGTTTAACGGTAACCGCTTCCGATCTTCAAACTTCTATGATTACGGAGTTGAGTGTGGAATCAAAAGAAAAGGGCAACATTGCTGTGCCGGCTCGTATCCTTTTGGATACGTTAAAGAACCTGCCCGATCAGCCTGTAACATTCTCTATCGATGAGTCAACTTATAGCATTGAAATCAGTTCAGATAACGGTCGCTATAAATTATCGGGCGAGAATGCCACAGACTTTCCCAAAGTGCCTTCGGTATCAAATGATTTCTCTGCCAACATTTCCTCCGAAGTTTTAGCACGTGCCGTTAACAATACCATTTTCGCAACCAGCAGTGATGAACTTCGCCCGGCTATGACAGGTGTGTATGTAAACCTGGGCGAAAAGAACACCACGTTTGTAGCAACCGATGGCCACCGCTTGGTGCGTTACCGCAGAACGGATATTAAATCTGATAATGGTAACTCCATCATTATTCCGCGCAAAGCGCTTAACTTATTAAAAGCTACTTTGCCTACAGAGAACACCGATGTTACCATTGACTTCAACATGTCGAATGCGTTTTTCAAGTTCGGCCATATCAAAATGATTTGTCGTTTAATTGATGAGCGTTTCCCGGATTATGAAAACGTAATTCCTTCGCAAAACCCAATCAAGATGACGATCAGTCGTACAGATTTATTGGGTTCATTAAAACGAATTTCTATCTACGCTAACAAAACCACACATCAGGTTCGTTTAAAAATTACCGGTAGCGAGTTGCAGGTATCAGCTGAAGATTTGGATTTTTCCAATGAAGCAAACGAGCGCCTTTCTTGCGAGCATGAAGGCGATGATATTGAAATTGGATTTAATGCCAAGTTTCTGATTGAAATGCTTACCAATCTGGATACCGATCAGATTAGACTGAACATGTCGGCACCGAATAAAGCCGGGGTTATTTTCCCAGCCGAAAAAGATAAAGGTGAAGACATTCTGATGTTGGTAATGCCGGTAATGTTGAATCAGTACGTGTAATCCATTATTGTTTTTCATAAAAAAGGAACTACCTCCAGTGGTTCCTTTTTTTATTATTAGCCTATAAGGTATTCGGTTACTTTCCGCTCTTGTAATTCATCAATTTCTGATTTATCTTATCAAAAATTGTCTATGGAAGCTTTTGGTGACTGGTGGGAAGGGTTGAGTACCATTCTCAAAATTTATTGGGGCATTGCTGTGCCATTTACATTGTTTTTTGTGCTACAGCTTGTTTTGTCCTTTCTCGGGGCCGAATCGCCCGATGATTTACCCGATGCTGAAATTGATGCCGATCATGGTATTCCATTTCAATTTCTCACGCTTAAAAATCTGATTGGTTTTTTTACCATTTTTTCATGGACGGGCATCGCCTGTATTGAAGCCGGGTATTCCAATACAACATCTTTAATTATAGCCACTATTGCTGGCCTGCTAATGATGAGTTTGATGGCTGGCATGTTTTACCTCATGACCAAATCGGGGGCCGATGGTACTATGAAAATTCAGAACGCCATCGGGCAAACCGGTGAAGTTTACCTTACCATACAAGCTAGCCGAAAGGGTGTTGGAAAAGTGCAAGTGAAGGTAAGTGGCGCGTTGCGCACGTTAGATGCTATGACAGACGATGTAGAACCTTTGAATAGCGGTCAGCTCGCGCGTGTAACACAAATCATTAATGATAATATTCTTTTAGTAACCTCAAAATAGTCTTTGTATGCTAACACTCCCCATTATCGCGATTGTAGGCCTCTTTATTTTTATTGTGATTACCACCATGCTCCGCAGGTACAAGCGGTGCCCGTCCGATCGGATTCTGGTGGTGTATGGTAAAGTAGGTGGCGGTGGTTCTGCCAAATGTATTCATGGTGGTGCTGCTTTTATCTGGCCGGTGTTTCAGGATTATTCTTTTATGGACCTGACACCTATCTCCATTGAAGTTAATCTTACTAATTCATTAAGTAAACAAAATATTCGGGTAGATGTGCCTTCTAAGTTTACGGTGGGTATTTCAACCGAATCAGGTATAATGGAGAATGCGGCAGAGCGCTTGCTGGGTTTACAACGCCAGGATGTGCATGCCTTGGCGCACGATATTATTGTGGGGCAGATGCGTTTGGTAGTAGCCATGATGGATATAGAAGAGATCAATACCAATCGCGATAAGTTTTTGTTAAACGTTTCGCATAACGTAGAGGTTGAGTTGAAAAAAATTGGCTTGAAGCTGATTAACGTAAACATTACTGATATTAAAGACGAGAGCGGCTACATTGCTGCATTGGGAAAAGAAGCTGCGGCCAAAGCAATTAATGAAGCAAAAATCAGAGTGGCTGATCAGGAACGCCACGGAGATATTGGTAAAACCGAAGCTGAAAAGGAACGCGATATTAAAGTTTCGGAAATGGTGCGCGACCGCGATACACAAGTTGCTGTAACCATAAAGGATAAAGAAATTTTAATTGCAGGTGCGAAACGCGATGAGCAGATTGGTAAAGTGGAGGCTGAACGCGATACGCGGATTAAATCTGCGGAAGCTAATGCCTTGGCAGTAACGGGTGAGAACCAATCCAAAATTGCAATTGCTGATTCGGACGCAAAGCGGAGAGAGCGTGAAGCAGAAGCGTTAAAGAAAGCGATGGCTGCCGAGAAGGTACAAGCTGCAAGAGCATTGGAAGAAGCTTACCTGGCGGAACAGAAAGCCGAACAGGCGCGTGCCGAACGTGATCGGGCTTCGCAGAATGCCAACATTGTGGTAGCAGCAGAAATTCAGAAACAAAAAGCCATCATTGAAGCACAAGCCGAAGCGGAAAAACTGCGCGAGCGGGCAAAAGGTGAAGCTGATGCGATATATGCAAAATTAGAAGCAGAAGCGCGTGGTATGTTTGAGATATTAACCAAACAAGCGCAAGGGTTACAGCAGATTGTTCATGCATCTGGTGATAATGCCCGCGATGCTGTGTTGTTGTTGATTGTAGATAAACTGCCTGAGTTAGTGCGCTTGCAAACCGAGGCAATTAAAAATATTAAGATTGATAAGCTTACCGTATGGGAGGGTGGCAATGGCGGTAATGCCGATGGTAAAACTTCTACGGCCAACTTTATTTCTGGTTTATATAAATCGGTGCCACCACTTCAAGAGATATTCAACATGGCCGGTATGGAGTTGCCTGAATACCTGAAAGGAAAAACTGCTACTGAATTACAAAAGATGGCGGATGAAGCGAA
>DPSB01000101.1 GCA_003537495.1 Cytophagales bacterium
CTTCGCCTTCCACAATACCACCGCCTACACCATTTTGCATATCGCATGGTAACATTCCATACTTCATTTGCGGGTGGGGCATGGTTTCAATTTTTGCATTGTACAAGGTTTCGTAAAAAGCTTTTGCGCGCTCAAAATTCTTTACCGGAATTTCAAACCAGTTGAGGGAGTTTGTCATACGTTGTTGGGATTAGTTTAGCAACGAAAGTACAAAAGATTTTTACTAATTGTTCAGACTTCTATTGGCTTAGCTTCCGGTTTGCCAATCAGCAGTGTAATCCACGCGGCTACAGCCGAAAGTGCAATCATTAAGGCAACCGGTAAACTGGTTTGTGTATTAAACAACCCGATGCTGGCTGAAATCAAACCACCAATTCCTATTTGAACACAGCCCAACAGCGAAGAAGCACTGCCAATATTATTGGTAAAAGGAGCGAGAGCTAATGCCGAACTGTTGGGGAACGTCATGCCGAGGCAGGTGAGTAGCACAAAGAAAAACCCAACGGTCGCATACACGCCATACCAGTTTAAACCGGCACCGATTAGAAACAATAGCGCGCTGCACATCTGTATTGTTAAGGCAACCTTAAATAATTGACTTGCTTTTACTTTTCTCAAGAATCGAATGTTCAGGTTATTGCCCACAATCAAACCAACGGATTGCAAAGCAAACAGGATTGCATAAAATGCCGGTGTAACCTTAAACTGATCTAGCAGAATTACAGTTGAGCCCGCGAGGTAAACGAATAAGCCGCCAATAGAAAATGAACTGGCAAGTGTGTAAACAATAAACTTTCGGTTGCGTAGAATTTCGCCATAGGTGCGCAACATGGGTTTAAGTTTCAACGAAACACCAGTGTCGGGTTTGTAAACTTCCGGTAAGTAAAGGTGTGTGATAATCAGAATCACAATCACAATAAAAGCCAGTATATAAAACACCCAACTCCAATGCAAGTTGCTGGTAATAACACTTCCCAGCGAAGGAGCCAGCAAAGGCGATACTGACAAGATCAACATCAGCATGGAAAATATTTTCGGACTTTCTTCTATGCTGAAATAATCGCGTACCATCGCCCGAACTCCCACTGCTGATACACAACAACCCAAAGCCTGTACCAAGCGGAAGGCAATGAACATTTCAACAGAAGTTGCCAGAGCACAACCTATACACGCAATTACGTACAACGCCATTCCATAATACAACGGCTTATGGCGACCGTACCGATCGAGCAACGGTCCATAAAATACCTGGCCTAAACCAAGCCCGATAAAATAACTGGTGAGCGAAAGTGATACGCGGGCTGTAGTGGTTCCGAAATCGGCAGCCATTTGCGAAAAGGCTGGCAAGTACATATCAATGGTAAGCGGAGCAATGGTATCGAAGGCACCCAGAATAAAAATGATGAGTGTCCGCGAGGGTTTTGGGGCCGACATAATTTAAAAGCCGAAAAGATAATGAAGTACAAACAAACCTTAAGGAAAATGCAAGCGAAATTTATGGAAAGCTAGTGGTTTATAATGGGCTATTTGTAGTCTGATGCTTACTGGGCTTTACGCTATCACTTCACAACAGGAAATAATTCTCTTAGCTTAAGATTCCTGAGCCAAAGGCCGCCCCACATCATTATACCAAGGTAACCTGTAAACAGAATATGAGTAAACAACGGATTGTCTAAACGTACATGTGTAGCCATTGCGCCACCAAAATATCCGGTAAGCAACACGGCACCTAAGATAGCGGTGCGTGGATAGATATAGAGCAGGGTAGAGATAAGGCCGAGGCTGCCCATAGTGACGAGGTGACTCTCCTTAAAGCCAAGAGCCAGCGTGCCTTCAATTACTTCGGTTGGTTTCACAAATTTCATAATGCTGTCCATCAGCATAAATAAAATAACAATTCCACTCATAATGTATGATGTCCAGCGAGCCGCTTTTGAGGGTTGGGTTTCCATGTGTGTGATAGTTGAGTGCGTTATAATTTTATGCTACAAACTTAGTAATGGGATTTAAAGCTAAGGACTTGTAATTACGTCATTCTTTGGGGTTGATTATGCCAATAGGATCAACCTTAATATCCAGTATCTGCTTGTTGATTGGATGCTCAAACACCAATCGCCACGCTTGCAAGGCAATAGCATCTGGTTTGTAAGGAGTTTCAGAACCATAAAGTAAATCGCCAAGTATCGGGCAACCGGTGCTGGCCAATTGTGCCCGAATCTGGTGGTACTTGCCAGTATGCAGTTCAATATCCCACAGAAATTTATTGTTAGCCAATGCAGTTACCGCATAATCCAGAATAGCTTTTTCAGCATACTCAATTTCGGTAGTGTATAAAACTGCTTTCTTTTTTTCTTTCCGATGCCAGTGTTCCAGTCTGCCTTTTGATTGTGCCGGTGCTTTTGAAGTGAATGCTTTATAAAATTTCTTTACCCTGCGTTCGGCAAATTGTTCGCTTAGGTTTTTGAGCACTTCGCGTTGTTTTGTGAACAGCACAATTCCGCTTACTACACGGTCGAGCCGGTGAAGATGTTGTGCGTAGGGAACAGGATCGCCTGTAGTGTTTTTAAGATACTCCTTAACATACTGCAGCAAATTTGGATTTTGATTGCGATCGGGTTCAACCATAAGGCCCGCGGGTTTATGGATCACCAGCACGCAATCGTCTTCAAGCAGTATATGATCTGATAGTTCAAAAAGCATTTGAGTGGCAAGATACGTGCTGAAAATTTAATCTGAACGATCTGAGATTTAACTTAACGGTTACAGTTAACATTCCAACTAAAACCAATTGGTTCTTACCGTACTTTTTCCATGCTTTGTAGCATGATGAAAAAACTATTAGTCCTGATTTTTAGTATTAGTGTATTACATGCAGTAGGGCAAGAAATTACAGTAAAAGGCGATGTGATAGATGCTATTCGCGGCAAAAAGCTAAAGTCTAAAGTAGTTTATAAGAGCTATCCAACCGGTGGTATTTCCGGTACAATGAACGATAGCACATATTCCTTTTCAATATTTGGGTCAAGCAAATACCAAGTTACAGCCGAGGCGGAAGGATACATTCCGCGCACGGTGATTGTTGATCCCAAGGAAGCGAAAGGGAATATCATTACCCGAAACATTGAGCTCACGTCAACTGGGGGAACCATCGTTTTGAATCACTTGATTTTTGCGCAAGGGAAAGCTGTTATTGATCCAAAATCTTTTCCTGAACTGGATGAAGTGGTGGCCATGTTGAAGGAAAATTCAAGAATGGAAATTCAGTTAGAAGGCCATACCGACAATCGCGGCAATGCCGAGGCAAATGTGAAACTTTCGCAGTCGCGCGTGGATGCGGTAAAGAAATATATGGTATCAAAAGGTATTGGTAAAAACCGGGTGATGACAAAAGCGTTTGGTGGTTCAAAGCCAATCGCAACGGAAGATACCGAAGAAGCGCGAGCTAAAAACAGGAGGGTGGAAATGCGGGTGCTAAAAGATTAGCTTCATTACAGATTTCGGATTTAAAATTTCGAATTGTTTTCACCTCAGAAAATTTCGAATCGTAATCTCAATTCGAAATCCTAAATTCCAAATCTGAAATCTCTATCATCTTATGATGTGCCAATCTTCTGAAGCTATCGGCACTGGGGCGTTTAATCCGGTCTTTGGTTTGCGGATCGCAGGCATACAAGCCAAACTTCATGGCTGGGCCAAGGTTCCATTCAAAATTATCCCACGTACTCCACCAGAAATAGCCACGAATATCAATTCCTTCCTGAAGCGATTCATGCAGAATGCGGGCATAATCGCCAATGGCCTTTTGCCTCAATGCATCTGTTGAATCGGCCACACCACTTTCGGTAATGATAATAGGCTTTTTATATTTTTCCCAATACCGTTTAATGCATGCCCGCAATCCTTCCGGATGGTATTCCCACATGTCGTCATGTGGTTTGCCAAGTTTCTTTATTTTTTCCGGACTATTGATATAAGTAATCGGCATGGGGTCGTGCGATACCCGCGCGTAATAACTCATGCCAAAGAAATCAACTTGTTCAAAATGGCTGGGCACCCAATCCATAAACCACCAATCGCTTAAGCGCTCTGGAAACCAACCCAGAATGTTTTCTGATGGAAACAGAATCGCATTGTGTGAAATGCCAACCGGGTGCGTAGGAAACTTTTGTTTGATGTAGGCATACATCAGATCGTGCGCCAGCCCCATATTTTTTACAACCATTGCCGCCTTGGCTGGATTATTTTTAAATGGCGGGAAGTAGCCGGTTATCCAACCATTGCTGGCATAAACATTGGGTTCGTTAAATGTATTCCAGAGTGTTACCTCCTCACCAAAATGATTCACTACTTTTTTGGCAAAGTCAATCCACAAAGAAATGTTCTCGCTTTTTTCCCAACCACCCGCTTGCGCAAACCAGTTGGGGTTAGTAAAGTGATGCAATACCATCATGATTTTTACACCGCGCTGGCGCAAATCAGCAATAAAGTTCTTGTATTGATGCAGTGTATCCGGATCAAATGCTGCCAGTGGAGCCCGTTGCAGTTTACTCCATAACAAACCCATGCGATAGTAGGGGGCAAGCGATGCAATCAGCTCAGCATCTTCAGCAAACCGAAGTTCATGATCGGTAGTGCGCTCAAAAACATTTCCATCTTTGGCAACAACTCCCTGCCAATCGTGTTCGAAAGCGGTTTCAATTTGTGCAGCAGCAGTGCTGGTTCCGAATATAAAGTCTTTGGGAAAGACGTATTGCATTAGTTTGTCTTTGCGGATGCAAGTGGCTTGCGCGCAATGGTAGCTTGTTCAACTTCCCAGGCTTGCCAGCCTTCATTCAAAGTTGCAAGTTCCTCTTCCAGACATGGATTGTTGTATGACTTTGGTAAGTGTGGTTGCAGTCCGTTCGAAAGATGGTAGCTACTTAATCCACCAGTCCATTCAAAATGACCGGGATCATACGGGTTGCGCCAGCGTCCGCCCCAGCGTAAACCAAGCTGTTCGCCAACAGTCCCAACTTTTTTCCAAAGTTTGGTGTCATCCCACTGCGCAATTGAATCAACAATTGGAACAACATCTACGGCTAAACCATATTGATGCTTGGAATGGCCACCACCCGAACGGGTATATTTTTTACCCATTGATTTATACTCGTTTTGTTTAGCATGGGTGCGATAGGTTTCTACCAAGGCCAACTCAATTCCTTTTGCTTTACAGATGGTGATGAGTTGTGAAATCTTATCGCGAAAAAACGGGTGCAGCGCTTCAAGGTCTGCAATCATGGGCAAGCTGCCGCGATCTTTACCAAATGTGTAGTTTTCTACTGTGTTCCAGTTTTCCCAACCATCGGGGAATATGACAGCCGGAGTCTCAACTTTTGGGGTAAGACTTTGTATAAGGGCTGTTACCAGTTGCTGATGTTCGGAGGTATAAGGTGCTGATTCGTGAAGAACCGTTTGTGCCTGACCTAAAATACTAAGTGCCAAAAGACTAAAAAGTGGTGCTTTCTTAAGCATTTGATGAAGGTTAAACCACAAATGTATAAAATGTAGTTGACCTACTCTTTATCAGAATGTTATATAATCTTACATGCGAACACCCGATAGGATGGTTGCATCTTTTAGCTACTTGCAGTTTTGGTTTAGTAAAAGCTGGCTCCGCCAAAAAGCCGAGCCAAAAAAACGGCTTGTATTTCACAAGCCGTAGTAAAGGTTTATAGATAAAAGCGGTTATCAATAATCGCCCAATGTCTCGGGCAACTGAGCCAATGCTTTGGCCAACTCCTCATCGTTTGGTGCCACGCCATGCCACTTGTGGGAACCCATCATATAATCAACCCCAAAACCCATTTCGGTTTTCATAAGGTTAAGTACAGGCTTACCTTTCCCCGCAAGGGCTTTGGCTTTTTCAAGTCCTGCTACTACATCTTCTATTTTGTTGCCGTTAAACTCTTGTACAATCCAACCAAAGGCTTCCCACTTGGCTTTAAGATCTAATAGCGATAGGATTTTGTCTACCGGACCATCAATCTGCTGGCCATTGTAATCAATAGTAGCAATCAGGTTATCTACTTTGTTGTGTGGTGCGTACATGGCTGCTTCCCAAATCTGACCTTCCTGTTGTTCGCCATCGCCCATCAGTACATATACAAAGCGATCATCACCATTTAGTTTTTTTGCAAGTGCCGCGCCAATGGCTACCGACAATCCCTGCCCCAGCGAACCAGAAGCAATGCGTACACCTGGTAAATGCTCGTGTGTAGCCGGGTGGCCCTGCAACCTCGACTCTAACTTTCTGAAGGTGGCTAACTCTTTTACTTCAAAATAACCAGAACGAGCTAAAGCCGAATAGAATACCGGTGAGATGTGCCCATTAGATAAGAAACTTAAGTCTTCCCCTTTGCCATCCATATTAAAAGCCGGATTGTGCTTCATAATATGAAAGTAGAGTGCAACAAAGTATTCGGTACAGCCAAGCGAGCCACCAGGGTGGCCGCTCTGGCAGGCATGCACCATGCGTACAATATCTCTGCGCACCTGACTGGCGGTATTCTTAAGTTGGGTGTAATCGGGCTGGGCCATGAAATAAAATTTTTGCCCGAATATAGGTCAGTTGAAAGGATTATGAAACCCGATTGGGGTTCAATTGCGCTAAAATTACTTCTTCTTTTTAACGACCTTCTTTATTGGCTTACGGCTGGTTGTAGCGGTTGTCTTTTTTAGCGACTTAGCAACAGGTTTGGTTGTTGGTTTTACTCCCAGAATCTGCTCTGCGTGGTTCTTCGTATCAACCTTTTCAATTACCTCGGTAATAATACCTTTCTCATCAATCACGAAAGTAATGCGGGCAGTGCCCATATACTTGCGGCCATACATACTTTTCTCAACCCACGTACCGAAGAGATGGTGTACCGATTTATCGGTATCGGCAAGTAAACGGAAGGGGAGTTTCTCTTTTTCGATAAACTTACGGTGCGATTTCTCATCGTCAGAACTAATGCCGAGTACTTCGTAACCAGCTTTCTGCAAGGCTTTGTAGTTATCGCGAAGGTTGCAGGCTTCTACCGTGCAACCGGGTGTTTGATCTTTCGGATAGAAGTAGAGTATTACTTTCTTGCCTTTAAAGTCGGAAAGCTTTACTGCGTTTCCGTCCTGATCGGTAGTTTTGAAATCGGGTGCTTTGCTGCCAATGGGTAGTGCCATACTTTAAGTTGTTTGAATTTTAGGCGTCCTGACGGCAGCTTGCTTGGCTGAAGACCCGTCTGGCGCCTGACTTCGTTTACAATTTTTGTTTGAACAATGTTAAGTTACCAGCCTGATCAACAACTTTTAGTTCGAAATCTCCTTTCAAAACTTTATTGTGTTCAGGTTTTTCCGATTTAAGAATACCAGTCTTGTAATCATAAACCATTAACAACCACTCGCCATTAATGTTTGCTTCAAAGTACGAAATACCCGAAAGGTTATCTCGTATTTTAAATCGGGCTGCGGCCGATGAGAGTGAGATCTTGGTTATGGTTGGTGGAATCGTATCGCGCATCAACGTAAACTGCCCAAAGTCGCGGGTGTTAAATCGTAACCGGTTATTTTTCCACTCGCTGTTAACATACACAAACCCACGACCTTCCTTCCTGTACAAACCAAGATCACGCGACTGGAAGTAACTCATTTTCGGCTTTAAGGTTACCGTGATGCTTTTATGCAAGGGTATGGTGCGATCGCCAATGGTAAAAAGTTCTTGTTGATTAAGTGTATCGTACGCAACGTTCAAGTAAAGGGTGTCGTAAAGTGATTGAACGGGAAACTCCACATCCATTATATCGCTGTAGTATTTGTATTCACTCTCAGATGGAATACGATCTTTAAAATTGAAGCGCATTGTTCCCTGGCAAGTAACAAGAGAATCGGGCAAAGTGGTTTTCAGATTAAGCAGATAAACGGCCTGATTACTTCCTGAATATACTGGTGTTAAGGAACTGGATTTGCCCGAACTCCATACAGCAAGTTCAGGTTTTGAATCAATACATTTTTTAACCTGTACCTTTAAAAGGTTTTCAATAACCTCAGTTTCATAAGGCTTGCCACTGGCAGCAAGTAGGGGAGTTTCAGTAACCACGGGCACGTACTTTAAATCAAACCGTACTTTGCTTTCGTTTTGATTAAAATCTTTCAGTCGGATTTCAACAGCCTTGTCATTGTTTACAATTATGCCTTGCTTCTTAATGGCTCCTCCATAATAATCGAGTCGGTTGCCATCATCTACATACAATTTGTTAAAGCGATTACCGCGCAACTCAAGGGTTTTGTAATCCATAAGCGTTAGAATTTGCCGCGTGTTTCCAAAGTTTACTTTATCAATTGCTTGTTGAAATACTTGCTGATCGTTTACCAGCATATTGATATAATTTATACCATACCGGAAGCGACTGTTTTCCATCTTATCATGTGCCAACACTTCTACACCAATTGCACCACTGGCCAAAACAGGATGAAGTAATGAATAAGAATTACCATTCTTCACAACAGTAAATTCAAATCGGCCAAACTGATCGTTGATGCGGGCGTTTGCATCCAACGTTTTTAAAGCAATCTTAAATACCAGTGGCGACATGCTGTCTTTTACCTCGGCAAAATCATAACCCAAAGGATTGATGGCATCGTTGTTCTGATCGCGCACTTCAAAGTGCAGGTGCGGACCGCCCGAGCCACCCGTGTTACCTGATAGTGCCAGTAAGTCGCCTTTCGTTATCGGAAACTGATTAGGTTTAAATTCCAGATCAATCTCTGAAACTTTACGTTTGTATCGCTCTTTGAGGATGTAATCGCCCACAGCACCTTTAAATTCTTCGAGATGTGCGTAAACGGTAGTGTTGCCATCAGGATGCGTAACATACAACACGTTTCCATAACCACCGGTAGTTGCTGTTGCACGGGCAATGTAACCACTTTCGGCTGCTAACACGGGTACACCAATTCCGGGAGTATCAATATCTAATCCTGCATGAAAGTGGGTATTCCTTAATTCGCCCATCGTGCCGGTAATGATAGCAGTGTTGCCAGGCTTGATCGGAAAGAGGTAACTTCCCTTGCGTGCAGGCATAGGATTATCCAGACGGAATTGTGCCTGCGCTGTCGCGAATGTGGCACCGATTAAAAAAACAACTACGCTACTTAACTTCGAATTCCAAAAGTTTTTCATCTTCAATGTAGGCACTCAGTTTATTTCCAATCGCAACAGGCCCGACCCCTTTGGGTGTACCGGTAAAAATTAAATCGCCTGTGCGTAACGTAAAAAATTTCGATAGGTAAGAGATTATATAGGCAAACGGAAAAAGTAACAGACGCGGATTGCCTTGTTGCTTTAACTTTCCATCT
>DPSB01000361.1 GCA_003537495.1 Cytophagales bacterium
ATGCCATTGGTTTGGTGAAATATGAAAACGGAGCCATTGCGCAGTTTGAAGTAAGCTGGACATTCCGCGGTGGCCTGGATTTGCGCGATGAAGTGATGGGCACCGAAGGAACCATTTGGGTAAATAGCTTTTTACGCACCGGCTTCGAAATGTTTACAACCGGCAAGGCTGCAAACTATGTAGCCGAAAAAGCAGAGAGTGATAAAGGTTGGTTGTTTCCGGTGGGTGATGAATTAAACGAGTTGGGCTACAACCATATGTTTATGGATATGTTCAATTCGATGGAACAAGGAACCCAACCCAAAGAAACATTTTACGATGGCTATGTAGTGAATGCCGTATTGGATGCTGCTTATAAATCTGCTAAATCAAAACAATGGGAACCTGTTAAGCTGGACATCTGGCGTGGTAAAGTTGGTGTAAGCAAAGACGGCCATCTTGTAGAGTACGATGCCAATCATTACCTGGTGAAAGAAGAAGTAACACACTATGGAGCGAAGAAGGTAATTCTAAAGAATAAGAAGACCGGGAAAATTTCTGAACACACTTTTTAAAATTTACTCAAACTCAAGGTTAATGATGAATAAAATATTTCTGATTTGCGCGGGGTTGATGATATCCTTGTTTACTCAAGGGCAGGATAAATTTAGTCGTGGATACTATATGACACAGGCCGGTGACACGGTAAAAGGATTTATTCAACACAAAAATAATTATAACTCTCAATTTTTATTTCGACCATCGAATGAAGGCGAAGTTCAAAAAAAGTTTCCTGAAGAGATTGTAGCGTTTGGTTTTTTAGGCGGCCAGACTTTTGGTCGCTTAAGTAATCCTTTAAACTCTGAAAATGAAACGGTTTTTGGAGAGTTTCTGGGTCGAGGTGAGGAAATAAATCTTTTGCGGTACCAAGGAAAACTTGTCCTACAAAAAAATGATGGGACTCAATTCTTACTTGAAAAAAAGGGCAAGAATCCAACGGAAGCGCGTTTAAATTTTCAAAAGAATGTGGGGATATTTAATAGGTTGTTTTTTGAATGTAACTCGGTGAAAGAAAGTGCAGCTAAAGTATCCCCAAACTCAATTTCTTTTTTAAAGTTACTTGAGGATTATCATAATTGTAAAAATAGTGACTTCAGAGATCTCATGGTACACAGTAGATTGACCTTTAAGCTTGGTTTTTTTGTTGGCTGGTCAACTTCGCCAACGATAACGTTTAAGAATCAAAAAAGCGGCAGATACAGCTATTTATCCAGAACAAATTTTTCAAACTCATCAAATATAACATTTGGAGCTATTAATATCTTTTATAGCAAAACCTCTCCCTTTATAGTGTTTCAGCAGGAAATTACTTACTCCCGCTTTTCATTCGGAGGGACTTCTTACTTAAGTTACTCTTTTGGGGGTTATGATATAACGGAGACTAGTGCAACGAACTTCGACCATGGAGAAATCGGTTATAAATTTGGAACCAGAATCTCCATCAGGTCGAATGTAATAAACCCATATTTTGCTGGGGGAGTTAGTGCCAACTTACCAGTTGGTTTTAATGGAGTAACATCAGTTACGAAACAGATAAATAGCTCGATAGAAACGAATGATGATTTCCCTAAGTTGAATGGACTTAATGTAGGATTATGGATTTCTGTAGGCATCACGAAAAGAATGGAGAAGGGTCAGATTTTCTTTGATGTTACTCCAGATAATGTCTTTTTAAAGGAATCAGGCAATAGGTTGAGTTTAATTTCCAGAATTGGTTATATGTTCTGATAAAGAAACTCAACTAAAGTGCAACCATTAACCGAAGCCGATAAACATAAACTGATAAAGTTTCAGGAGAGAGGTATTGTTGGTGCATATGTGTTGTTGGGAATTATTGTAGTTGGAGCAGCCGCTATGACTTATGGTTTTCTGTTTTTGCCCGGTGCAACCTGGCCGTATGTTGTAATCCCATTTCTGTTGTTGATGATTTTTGGTTTGCTGATGTCGTTAAGAGAACGCGGCAAGGCCAAGCATGATTTGCAAGCCGGGATGAAAGAACGAGTTGAAGGAGTGGTAAGCAAGAAAAGAATTTCGCAAGGCAACCAAACGATAGATTACGATAGCAATACCTTGCTGTTAATGGCCAAGCGGGTTGAAGAAGAAGAGAATGGGAAACCGATAACGCGTTATGGGGCGCTGGATGCCGAGATTAATTCTGGCTCCCGCTATTGGTATGGAGTACTGATAGGCAAAGAGAACTTTAATGTGGGCGTGCGCTTTTATGTACAGATACAAGAAGGTGATAGTCTGCAGTTAGAGATAGCACCAAAATCCAGAATAGTACTTAATGTGAAGTTGGTATAATTAGCTTACCGTTATGCCAACTTCATTAGCCATTTCAATTACACGCTCCATGCTAACATTGGCCATGCGAGTGGCATAAAGAATAAAGCGCACTTCTTTTACACGCAGTACCTGGTCGGCCAAAGCCATACCATATAGTTTTACAAAGATTTCGATCTTTTCAGCTTCGGAACATTTGTTTATGGCATCCATCCCAATCTGGTAGATTTCCCGCTCGCTTTTCCCAAAAGCGGAATTGTAAAACGTTCTGAATTCGGCTTCATCTATACCGGCTTCTAATCGTACAGAATCAAGGTAATTCAGCTCATTTTCGCTTATTTCCTGGTCAGAATCCATTAAAAGGTAGGTAATGAAGAGTAAACCAGTGTTGAAATTTGAGTTGTTTTTCATGGCATTTATGCGCTTATGCCATAGTAATGTTCAAATACCAAACCATGTTTTGGTTTAATGATCCAAAAAACAATTTTTAATACCGATGGTCTGCAATACCCCGGTGCCTGTACTCACGCACCGGAATAACCACTCAGCTTTTGTATTAAAACTTCATCCCAAACAGTACCCTTACCCACTTTATTCTTCGTATGATTTCATACGAACCCAAACATCCGCCAAGCGTAAACAATAACACCAGCACAAACTGAAGTTGCACCGGTATGGCTAACGGAAATACAAGCACCGAGCCCAGGTAAAGAAAGAACATGTGCAAAATATAAACCGGATACGCTGCCGCACTCAGGTATTGCAAAACTTTTCCGGTATGGTTAAGGTACTTGTGTCCAAACGCCAGCACACTGTAAATCCACAATTGCGATTCAACTACAACTAAGTAGCCCGGTGCTTGCATGCCGAAGTAATGAATCCGCAAGGCGAATAATCCGGCCGCGAGCGATACAAATAACCATCGCCATGCTAATAACATTTGTATAAAGCGTTCTCCACTCAGTACGAAACAAAACCCAAAAAAGAACGCAAGTAGTCCAAGTACAAATCCGTGCCACGTCATGGCATACAATTCATATGGTATGGGTTTTATGATCATAACTTCAGCTACAAACGCGCCAATTACTACCAGTAAACCCAACGGAGTGCTGAATAATTTTCTGATGGCTTGAACTACTTTTCCATTCTCATTTCTTTTGAAGTAAAATAAAACGGGCGATAAAACTAATACATAAACAAAAATGTTAGCCAGAAACCACAAGTGGCCCGGATCAAAGATGTATCGCAACTCCATTTTGTAGTAATAACGAAACACCAACACGTGCAAGGGAACAATTGCAAACATGCCAAACACAAAGGGCAACCAGATGCGCATCGTACGTTCGGTAATTAATTCTTTCCAGTTGCGTTGGCGCATGGCAAAGTACACACCCATTCCTGAAACAAAGAACAAGAGTGGAATCCGCCATACATTCAGCATAGCCATGGGTGTCCACAAACCATTCCACGGTTCATTCGAAGTAATAAAGCTGATCATGCGCCCCCACGGTTGAAACCCAATGGCCACATGGTAAATCAAAAGCAAGCCGATGGCAATTACACGTAGCCAATCTATATCGTAACGTCTCATAAAAAGTATTGAGTAGTTAGTATTAAGTAAAAGTTTGGGGTTAAGCATTTGAGAGAGAGACTCACCAACTCGCATCTCAAAGTTTAAAGGTTGACAACCTTGTTACTTTCGTCAAGCAAGGTTGTCAACCTTGTTATCACTACTATTTCAGCATCTCTGCAATTTCGGGCCGGGTTTTTTCGATGTACGCGTAATCAAGTTTAAGTCCCATCGGGCCAAGTACATTACCCATCATATCGTAAGCATCTTTCATTTGTGCGAATGGAGCAGCAACATTATCAAATGCGGTGGCTTCGTACTTATTCTTTATGGTTCGGTCTACATTCTTTTCAAGCAACAGCTTTACAATCTCAGGCCGGCAAAAAAAAGCTGCTGTATGCAAAGCGGTGGAACCATCGCTGTTTTGAAAGTTCAAATCCACACCGGCATCAATTAAGACTTTTGCCATTTCGGTTTTACCAAATACGGCTGCACTGATCAACGGACTTGAACCACCAAACGGATCGCGTACATTCAAATCGCTTCCAGCCGCAATGTGTTGTTTTACGGCTTCCATGTTGCCAGAAATTACTGCGGTGTGTATGTCTACATCGGGGGCTTTTACAGAAGATCCATTTTCACTTTTACTTGCCTCTTTACCGGTGCATGCGGCTACGATAAAGATTATTATCAGCAGGTAAATGGGTGTGTTGAGCGTTTTCATAAGTTTTTGTTTGAGTTAAAATTTTGTTTTTCTGATGATGCAAATGAACGGCAACCAACCAGGAGCGACTAAGTACAAGCGCGCAGAAAAGCGTCAATTTTGCGGGAATCAGCATAAAAATTCGCGCAGAGATATAACTTTTGTTGCAAGCATGGTATTGGGCATCTAAAAAACCTAAATCAGTCTCATCCAGTTTTTGTTATTTCGCCCTGAAATAAAAATTGTTCATGTCCGATTCATCGCCACAGGATACCGAGTTTCTTAAACAGTTGTCGGCAAAGATTGAAGAGAATCTGGCCAACGAACAGTTTGGCGTTAGCGAGCTGGCCGATGCGCTGAACATGAGCCGCTCTAACCTGTTACGAAAAGTAAAAAAGGCAACCAACCTTTCGGTGAGTCAGCTCATCAGCCAGGCAAGGTTAACCAAAGGCATGGAGTTGCTCCGTGCGGGCTCCCTGAATGTATCGGAAGTAGCGCATCAGGTTGGGTTTAGCAGTACTTCGTATTTTATAAAATGCTTTCGCGAATCGTATGGTTATCCACCAGGCGAAGTTGGAAAACGCGCAAATGAATCGGAAACAATTCAAGTTGCACCACCACCAGTGGAAAGCAAGAGAAAAATTTTTGCAATTGGTATAGCCGCATTGTTACTGGTTGCGATAGCCTGGGCTATGTACCACTATTGGCCGGCTAAAGCAGAAGTTATTCTTGAAAAGTCTATTGCTGTTTTACCATTTAAGAACGACAGTAATGATAGTACCAACGTGTACCTCATTAACGGTTTGATGGAATCTACACTCAACAATCTTCAAAAGATTAAAGACCTGCGCGTAATCAGTCGTACGTCTGTTGAGAAATACCGGAACAACGACAAAACAATTCCGGAGATGGCCAACGAACTGAACGTTACCTACTTTGTAGAAGGTAGTGGACAAAAAATGGGCGACCGCATTGTGTTAACGATTCAGTTAATAGATGGCGCTACTGATCGCCACTTGTGGAGCCGGCAATACAGGCGCGAAACCAAAGACATCTTTGCGTTGCAACAGGAAATCTCCAACGACATAGCTGAAGAAATTCAGGCAGTAATTACACCCGATGAAAAAAATCGCATTCAAAAAGTACCCACGCAAAATCTGGAAGCATACGATGCTTTTTTAAAAGGTGTCGACTTGTTGGAAAGAGGCGGTACACCTAATCTTATACAGTCGCTGGTTCATTTCGATGAAGCCATTTCGAAAGACAATACGTTTGCATTGGCATACGCCTGCGCAGGCATGGCTTGTTATTATCTCGATATGTTTCAGGCTGAAAAAAGGTACGTAGATAAACTTGGCGCTTACGCGGATAAGGCCGTGCTGCACGATCCAAGTTTAGGCGAAAGTTTAATGGCAAAAGGAATGTACTACCTTAATCGGAAGGAGTACAAGGAAGCATTGCCTTACCTGGAGCGCGCACATGAATATAATCCCAACTCAGTAGAAGTTCTGGGCCTGCTAACGGACTTTTACTATATGTATTTGCCTAACACAGGCAAGTACCTGGAGTATGCATTGAAAGGCTTAAAGCTGAATGCCACCTCAGGCGATTCCGTTGCCATCAGTTATTTTCATTTGCGTTTGGGAAATGCGCTGATACAAGCTGGCTTTGTAGATCAGGCACTTGAACACATTGATAAATCGTTGGAGTATAATCCTGAAAATGCTTTCTCGCGTTATGTGCGCGCATTTGTGCTCTATGCCAAAGAAGGCGATTTGAAACACACCCGCGAACTTTTGCAGATAGAATTTCAACGCGATACCAACCGGTTCGATATTCTGCAAGACATTGGTAAAGTAAGCTATTACCTGAAGGATTATGAAGCTGCATACGAATACTATAAGCGATTTAACTACCAGCGCGAAACCAGAAAACTGGATGCGTTTGAATATGAAAACCTGGTGATTGGCCGTGTGTATGAATTGGCGGGCGAAACCAAAAAGGCAAAAGAGTTTTATGAACGTTACCGGCAGTATGTAGAGCACGACCAAACTGCGTATAAACATATTGGGCTGGCCGTTTATTATTGCCAGATGAATGACAGTGCCAAAGCCCTTGAGCACCTGCGCTTGTTTACACAGGAAGACAACATTCAGTACTGGGTAATTTTGTTTATGGATAAAGGCCCTGAGCTTACCGAAACAGAAGCCTCGCCTGAGTTTAAAGCATTGCTAAAAGAAGTAGAGCGAAAGTTCTGGGCAAACCACGAGAAGTTGAAAGGGAAATTGGAAGAGCAGGGATTGTTGTAGGGAAAATTTAATTTTTTGATGGGTAATCATATAGGTACAGTATAGATGTTTATTTGTAACAACTGTATTTAAACCAAGTTTTGTATTTTGATCTATACTAAAAGAGGCAGGGCCTCGATTGATTTTGTAACAACGGGTTTCAACCCGTTGGGAAAAACGCATTGCATGTAGTGAGAGCCATTGGCTCGAGACATAAATAAGTATCGCATGGCTAATACCTATCATCAGATATATGTTCAATCTGTCTTTGCAGTAAAGTACCGAAGGGCTGTTATCTCTAACGATTGGAAAAATCGACTATTTGGGGTTATTGGCACTCTCATTAACGAAACCGGCTGCAAGACTCTTATTGTAAATGGTGTGGAGGATCATGTACACTGTTTTATTGGCCTTAAGCCAGTTGTATCAGTATCTGAGTTGATGAAGACGGTAAAGGCAAAGTCCTCCAAATATATTAACGACCATAATCTCACACCACAAAGATTTGAGTGGCAGGAAGGTTATGGTATATTTTCGTATGGACAATCTCAACTGGACGCAGTTTATAAATACATTCAAAACCAAGAGGAACATCATAAAAAGCAGACGTTCTTGGAAGAGTACAAAGAACTACTGAAACTTTTTAAAATAGATTTTGATGAGCAGTATATTTTTAAAGAGTTAGAATAGGTCGTGCCTGATATATTTTCTTATTTTGGTTATGA
>DPSB01000179.1 GCA_003537495.1 Cytophagales bacterium
TTCCAGCCTTTGTTTTTCCGGGTAACTTATGGTATGTACCTGGGGTTTCATATCTCGTTGGGTTTCCTATTATTAAATGGTTAGTAAATCAAACCGCGTGGGGAAAAAGAATCGCCAAGAAATTTGAAGAAGGTGGTGGTTCAGGAGGCTCTGGTGGAAGCTGGAGCAGCGGTAGCAGTTGGGGATCAAGTAGCTCTAGTAGCTGGAGCAGCAGCGGTAGTAGTTTTTCAGGTGGTGGTGGAAGTTTTGGAGGCGGTGGTAGTAGTGGTAGTTGGTAGTATTCTATCTAATTATTTTAACTTCTTTAATACATTCACAAAATCTATTCGCAAATCAAATATTCCACCAATACGTAAACTTCACTACAAGGGCATGATTCTTTGCCATCAGGTTATTGGGTAGATAGTTATCGGTATAAACAATAAACAAATCGCTGGCTGGCCGGTAACGCCATTGAAAGCGAGTGTTCAGATTTATATTATTACGTTGTTCATTGTATTGCATAAAGGTTGTAAAGAAAATTTTGTTGGTGAAGGTGATGTCCAACCTCGGCCCCACTAACCAGAAAGTATTGCGGCCCCACGGTTGCGGCAATCGAATATCGTTGTAACTGGAACTCAACACAAAGCTGACATACGGCTGAAAGCGATAGCCCAGTTCGCTACTAAAAAATGCGCGGGAGCCATTAGCATAATAACCTCCATAGCGCGCACTTAGCGAATAAGTAAACCGGCTTTGTGGTCTGGAGAAAAACTCACCACCAACTGATCGCCAACTATGTTCTGTGCCTGCCGCCAGGCTATCCAGATTAAAATTGGTTGGATCGAACGGCCTAAACAACTTCACATAATCGTAAGCAGTCCAAAGCACCAGTGTGCTTAACTTTCTGAAGTTGATATTATAAGCAAGGTAGCTTTCGCTATCGGTCTGTTTGTAATCGGGCGTAAAGAAAACACTGCTTACTATTTTTGGCCCATGACTTAATACATATTTTCCTTTCGGGAAAAATAAATACGACACTTGCGGATTGATGCGCGCATAATTAGTGCGCGGCACGTAACCTACTTCGGCTGTGTAGCCATTGCCTACATATTCGTATTGATTGCTGATCTGAAACTTGCGGCCTGCATATTGCAAGTGGCCGGAATACACATAACCATCAGTCAGTTTTTGTGGCGTAAAAGATTTTAAGAACAATGCTTTACCTAACCATTTGTTGTTTGCCGATGCCAGGTTATACTCAAGCCCCAGGTTGCGATTGAATTTGGAATACACGGTGCCGGTAAAATTTTCAGGTATCGTATAGTTCAACGATTCTTTGTTGATCATCAACAGCCCCACATTTGATCGGGCAAACACTTTGCGTTGTAATGCCAGTATAGAAAAATTTTGTGCGGGCAGATTTTCTGCTTCTACTTTTCCGGTTTGCATGTTCATGGCGGCAATGCGCCAGTTTTTATCCAGCTTACCGCTTAGGCGGGCTCCAGCCTGAATGGGTGCAGCCAATCCAATTCGCCTGGAAAAAAATGGGCGGATAGTACTGTATCCAAAATTGTTAAACATATCTCCGTTTTCCAGAAAGAATTGCCTGCGCTCCGGAAAGAACAATTCAAACCGATCAAGATTAGTTACTTGCCGATCTACATCTACTTGCGAAAAATCTGGATTAAATGTGAGATCAAGATTAAGCGATGATGTAACAGCCACCTTCACATCTAATCCCGCTTCCGCGCGATGCGTGGTGTTACGCACATCCTCACGATTTTGAGTTACACCACCAAGTGCATACGGAATAATAGAAATGTTGGCACCAGCTTTTTTAGGGGGCTTATCCCAAACCAGTGTTCCGCTAAAGGCAAGCGAAGCTGTGGGGAATTGTCGCGGCACAGGTGTCCAGCTCGATTTTTCCGTTGTCTTTAAATCTAACCTACTAAAGTTAATGCCCCACGTATCGATGCCTTCTTTAAAGCGAATGGTTTTAAATGGAATAGCGGCTTCAAAAATCCATTTGTCTTCGTAATTTTTTACTACCGATGTCCACTGGTTATCCCAATTGAGATCTACTTTACTGCCTTCAAACATCAGTCCATCCCATTGCGCACCGGCTGCATTCGCCCCAAATGAAAATCCGTTGGTCTGGTCATCGAATGTATCCATAAACAAAAGAAAGTTGTCGTTTTTGCCGAATGCAAAATCTCTGCGCAACGATTCAACAATGTAAGGGCCAGGTAATCCATGATAGCACACTGCTATCAGGTAGAGATTATCGTCATCGTAAGTAAGCTTCACTTCGGTTTTTACCTGCGCCTTACTGGTGTCCATCGGTAACACCATAAAAAAATCGGACGCGGTAGTGCTTTCAAACCAGGCCGATTCGCTTAACTCGCCATCTATTACAATAGGCGAAGAAGCTTTCTTAATAGGTAATTGAAACGCGGCATTCTTCTTCTGACCAAAAAGAAAACCGGAACAGAGAAGGAACACGAGCAATGCAGGTAGGCGCATACTTGCAATATGAACAAAGGCCATGCGGGTAACAAGAGTCTGGTGGCAGGGGGTTG
>DPSB01000415.1 GCA_003537495.1 Cytophagales bacterium
TTTTTCTCGATAAAGGCAGAAATGGGTCTGTTTTGGCTCATGATTCGTTCAAATTTTGGGCGAAAATAAGGAAAATGGCCAATTTTTCAAGGCGTAAAATTGTCATACCAACCCAGTGTAGGATTATTTTCAAATCAAAAAAGCAAGTTATATGTTGCCTTTTATAACTAAAATGTAAAGCTATTACTTTACATTTACACACAATTTGTAAAGCTATAACCTTACAATTATGAACAAAAAGTTATTGCAGCAACAACAACTCAATCAAAAGATGCAGGCCTTTGCAGATTCGCTTCATCTACAATCACCTGCGGGTTGGGTAAAAGCTATCCGCTCTGCTTTGGGCATTAGCGCGCAACAATTGAGTAAAAAACTAACCATCACCCGACAGGGTGTTCAGGATATGGAGCGCAGAGAAAAAGATGGGTCGATCACCATTAAATCGTTACGAGAAGCAGCCAAAGCACTCGATATGCAGTTGGTCTATGGTTTTGTCCCCTTAGATGGCAGTCTGGAAAAACTCATCGAACGCAAAGCTAAAGCATTGGCAACGCAAATTGTGTTACGCACCAACAACACCATGAAACTGGAAGATCAGGCAAATACAAACAAGCGTATTGAAAAAGCCATTGAAGAGATGACCTTTAAATTAAAAACCGAAATGCCGAAAACATTATGGGATTAGATTTCGGATATGCGGAAGGGCAAACACCACTAGACGAAGACGAGAAAGAGGGCTTGCGTATAACTACAATTACCACACGTGCCGAGCTTGATGAATTTGAACAACAAAACATTGAGCAGGCTATTTTGTGGTCACTCAACCGTTCCTTTAAAATGGAAACTGTATTGACAGAAAGTTTTATTAAAAATTTACATAAGCGCATGTACAATACTGTGTGGACATGGGCTGGAGAATTTCGCAAAACCAATAAAAACATTGGCATTGATAAATGGCAAATACCTTCGGCATTAAAAACATTGTTGGACGACACCGTATACTGGCACACTCACAAAACGTATTCTCCCGATGAGTTAACATTGCGTTTTAAGCACAGGTTAGTAAGCATCCATTGTTTTTCAAATGGCAATGGACGACACAGCCGCCTGATGGCTGACATTATCATTCAAAAAGTTTTTAAGTTATCGCTCTACACCTGGGGTACGACCAGCAACAAAGCAGATCCACGCCATATCTACCTTAACGCCATGAAAGAGGCCGATAGAGGAAACATTCAGCCCTTAATTGATTTTGCAAGAGGGTAAAATAGTAGGGCGGCCGGGCAGGCTATTCGCTGCAATCCACGCGAAGCGCGTGGGATTTCCGCTGTTATCCCTGCCGCAATGTGAACCTGGAAAAATTACAGCTTCAACTTTCTGTTTCCTTCTTCGGAAACAACACCGAAGCAAACATGGCTATGGCAAGCGTAAACACAATTACAATCAACGAAATAGTTACCGGTATTTTGTAGAAATCAACAATACACATTTTAAGACCAACAAAAACCAGAATTGCTGAAAGACCAAACTTGAGATAATGGAAATATTTTTCTATTCCCGATAAAGCAAAGTAAAGCGAACGTAAACCCAATATCGCAAACACGTTTGAGGTGTAGACAATAAATGGATCTTCTGATATAGCGAGAATAGCCGGGATAGAATCTACTGCAAAAATTAAATCGGTAGCTTCAATCAATATCACCACTAAAAACAAAGGCGTTACCCAGGTTTTACCTTCGCGCTTCGTAAAAAATTTATCGCCCTCAAAAGTTGGTGTTACTGAAAAGACTCTGCGTGCAAGTTTAATAATCGGATTTTTTTCGGGCTCAATTTTAGCATCGCCAGCAGTTAACATGCGGATACCCGTGAAGATAAGGAAGCCACCAAAAATATAAATGAGCCAGTGAAAGCGGTGTATTAATTCAATCCCTGAGAAAATAAAAATCACGCGCATCACCAACGCACCCAAAATTCCCCAGAACAACACTTTATGCTGGTACTCCTGCGGCACCTGAAAATAGGAGAAGATCATAATCATTACAAAGATGTTATCCACACTCAGCGACTTCTCTATGAGGTAGCCTGTAAAAAACTCAACGGCCAACTCCTCTCCGAAATAGAAATAAATAAACAAATTGAAGAAGAGGGCTAAGGTTACCCAAACGCCTGTCCAGACTAATGCCTCCTTCACGGTAACCGTATGCGACTTGCGATGAAAAACTCCTAGATCGAGGGCAAGCATGCCCAATACAAACAGATTAAAACCTGCCCAAAGCACTGTAGACTCATTCATGCCTGAAAATAGCTAAAATTTCTGTCGCAAAATGATCTGTAAAAAAAGCCCCACCGTTTTTATGCGATGAGGCTTTCGTTAAATGTGGTTACTTTATTACCAGACTACAATGCGCTCGTTCTCGGGTTTATACATTTTATCGCCTTCCTTCACATTAAACGCGTTGTAAAACGGAGTGAAGTTCATCAACGGCCCGTTAACCCGCCACTTGGCTGGTGAATGCGGATTGGTGTTTACATAGTTTCGTAAAAAATCGTCAGAAGTCTTTACACGCCAGATGCGTGCAATGGAAATAAAAAACCTTTGATCGGGTGTAAAGCCATCCAGCTTTTCATTGCTTTTACCTTGTTCGGTAAGTTTAAAGGCATCGTAAGCAATGGCGATACCAGCAATATCAGCTGTGTTCTCTCCTACTGTTAGTGCTCCTTTCACGTGCACCGTATCCAAAACGGTAAACTGGTTGTATTGATCTATTACTTGTTGCGTTTTGGCTTTGAATTGTTCGTAGTCTTCTTTAGTCCACCAGTTTTTTACGTTGCCATCTTTGTCGTACTGTGCACCTTGGTCATCGAACGAGTGAGTAATCTCGTGACCGATCACCATACCAATGCCGCCATAGTTCAAGGCATCATCGGCACTTAAATCGAAATAAGGTGGTTGTAAAATCCCTGCGGGGAAATTGATTTCGTTTTGCGATGGATTGTTGGAAGCCGTAACCGTAGGCGGTGTGGTACGCCACTCCGTTTTATCAATGGGTTGATCAATCTTGGCAATCATGTACTGATACTCATTTTGGTTGGCAGATTGCCAGTTTTCGAAATAGGTATCTTTGTTTACCACCACATTCGAATAGTCGCGCCACTTTTCAGGGTACCCGATTTTCTCGCGGAAGGTGCCGAGTTTTTCAATTGCTTTTGTTTTAGTTGAGTCACTCATCCACTCCAACTTATTCACGCGGGCTTCAAAGGCTTTCTTCAGATTATCAACCAATACAATCATTCTTTGCTTAGCTTCTTCGGGAAAATATTTCTTTACATATAATTGAGCTAACGCATGACCAATGGAGCGATCTACTGCTTCAGTCATCTCCTCGCCCCGTGGTTTACGAACTGCCTGACCGCTCAATACTTTAGAGTATTCAAATGCAGCATTCGAAAATGGTTTGCTTAACATACTTGCATAGCGGCTAAGTGTTCTTGCTTTCAAGTAAACTTTCCAATCGGCAATGGAAACCGATTTTAACATGGTATTCAGTTGATCGTAGTAGGCCGGTTGTTGCATATTTATAGAATCCGTTTTAACCCCCATATCGGCAAACAAGGTTGTCCAGTTAAGATTGGGTTGCTTCTTTGCAAGATCAGCCACCGCAATCTTGTTATAGTTGGCTTGTACGTTTCTGCGTTCAATATTGGTTTTGTGCGATTCGGCAAACTGCTTTTCAATTTTATAAACTACTTCAGCATTTTTTGTAGCTGTAGCTGCATCAGCACCTATCAATTCAAACAAGGTGGCCGTGTATTTTTTATAGGCATCCTGCACTTTTACGGTTGGCGCATCGTCTTTAAAATAATATCCCTTCTCCGGCAAGCCAGTTCCGGTTTGCGAAAGTTGACCGATGTTGATGGAACTTTTCTTTACATCGGGTCCTACGCGAAAAGCAAGGATGGAGCTGTTGCCCACTTTCTCTTGTTCTGCCACAAACTTTAATAAAGCAGCCACACTGGTAATCGATTCAATTTGTTTCAGCGTTGGTTTAATGGGATCGTAACCACGTTGCTCAATGGTGGCGGTATCCATGCCAGCCAAATAAAAGTCGGCTACTTTTTGTTCGATACTTCCCGGAGTATTATTCGCACGCGACACACTATCCAATATTCCCTGTAAGCGAATGCGTTGCGGATAATTCATAAACGAATACGAGCCCACGCCCGATTGTGTGCCTGGTATCTGTGCACTGTCGTACCAGATTCCATTTACATACATAAAGAAATCATCGCCCGGCTTTTTGGTTGCATCTATACCGGTAACAACCACATGCTTTTTTTCGGTTTGGTTGCATGCGGCTGCCAGCAGCAGAATCGGCAAGAAGTAAAAGAGTTTTTTCATGGCTTAAGTTTTAGCGGTATTGATCATGAAAGATAAACAGGAAACGGCTCTAATCTGCTTGTAAAGGTTGGACGGCAAAAATTGGATGTGTAGTTCGCTCTATAACTTATCGGATTTGTTTCAGGCTCCCTTAACACTATCCTTCACAATTTGTATTTTGGAACCATGAAAACTTTGCTCTGGAAATTAATCATTCCGGCCACCATTATCTCCTTTGCAGGATTTACCAAATGGTGGTACATCGGTATCGATGAAATGAACGAAGTTTTTACCGGATTTCCTTTTCCATACGTTTGTGCCGGGTGGCACACTTCACTTTCGCTTCAAATCTTTGTATTGGAATTAGCCTTAGACTTGATGGTCTATTTTGCGTTTTGGTTTATGGTTATCTATGCCATTAATCGTTACCATAGAAAAATAATGGTTTCAAAACCCGTAACCATAATACTCATCAGCATAAGCGGATTTATTTTTTCGGTAACACTTTTTTGGATGAGCATCACTCATAACGACAATCTATACTATATAAAGAATCCATATTCACTTAAGGTGATTGACAGTGGCTACCGCTTTTTTTGGGAGGATCGGTATCAACC
>DPSB01000088.1 GCA_003537495.1 Cytophagales bacterium
TATGGTTTTTAATCATTTTCTTTCTTAGGTTGATTAACGCATACCGCATCCGCCCCAGCGCTGTGTTTATACTCACTCCCGTGCGATCCGCTATTTCCTGAAAACTCATTTCCAGATAATGGCGCATAATCAATACCTGCTTTTGTTCTTCAGGTAGTTCTTTTACGAGATCCCGCAATCTGGATTTGGTGTCGCGCATCAACTGCTTGGCCTCGTACGATTCTTCCGAGAACTGCATGGAATCGAACACGCGGCTTCCGTCTTCTAACACTACTTCTGGGTAGCGCTTGTTTCTGCGGAAGCGGTCTATAGCCAGGTTATGGGCAATACGACTAATCCAGGGTAAAAATTTACCTTCTTCGTTGTATCGGCCACCTTTAATAGTATTAACCGCCTTTATAAAGGTATCTTGAAGCAAATCTTCTGCTTCATAGCGGTCTTTAACTATCATGTAAATGGCCGTATAAATACGGGACTTGTGTCTGTGAAGTAGCATCTCGAACGCCTCTTCGTTACCGGTTTGATAAAGCGAAACCAACTGGCTGTCGCTGCATCTGCTGTCAATCATCTGCTTTGCGTTTAGGTAACGTAGATGTCTCGCTCGATAGTATGTGGGTTAAATGGAATTGTTTGAGAAATGAAAAGTAGAAAGATTCCTGAAAAAGACAAAAAATTTTTGAAAAAAATTTGCCTTCTAATGGGTTTCTTATGCTATTTGGCCCCGATTTAAAAACGCAATGGCAGTAGCAAAGAAACGTGTAATTAAAAGTCTGGAGAACCTGAGTGAAGACCTCCGCGACTTATTGAAAGAACAGTATCCGAATGGGTATGAAGGTAGCATTACCCGCATTACTAATGCGAAGCGGGAACCTATCTTCGTTTTTCCACTCGAAACCGATGACTCGATATATCTGGTTAAAGTACCAGCTACAAAAAACAGCGATGGTGGTTACGATGTAGAGTCCAGCGAACGGCAGGAGTTCGATAATGATGATGACGATTTGCGCTCAAGCACTTCTTCCGACAGTGAAGCGGAGTTTGATAACAGCAATGATTTTGATGATGATGGTGAGGGCTCTGGCAAAGAGGCCAGCTACGATCCGGATTTCGATAACTGATCGAAATAAAAAAAATAAAGAACACCACCTGAGCAGAACGGGTGGTGTTTTTGTTTTAGGTTGGTCCAACTTTGCAATCCGGGTAGGACAAGCTTAACCTTGATCGCTTCCTGTAATATTCATGATTTGATAAAGACGATTACTTTCTTAAAAATGAATGATTTTTGTGATTCCCCTGATGCATAATCAAGGGCTATCATTCACATCGTTAATGAGATATAGTGCGGATAATTTTTTAAACAAACCCATTCATTTTTTTAAATACAAAATCCCGGTTTACTTTTGCCGTTTCGCATGCACGCCAACGATTCTTACTTAGACGATCTCGACCCCAAAGAGTACATCATTATTAAACGGGCACGGGTCAACAATTTAAAAAACCTGAGTGTAGCAATACCGCGCAATAAACTGGTGGTGATTACAGGCCTTTCTGGTTCAGGAAAGTCATCATTAGCGTTTGATACTTTGTTTGCTGAAGGGCAACGCATGTATGTGGAGAGCTTAAGTTCTTATGCTCGCCAGTTCCTGGGACGCATGGAAAAACCTGAAGTTGATTATATACGCGGTGTTTCGCCCGCTATCGCGATTGAGCAAAAGGTAAACACACGAAATCCTCGCTCTACCGTAGGCACCACCACCGAGATTTACGATTATCTGAAATTACTTTTTGCGCGCGTTGGCAAAACCTATTCACCGGTTAGTGGTAAAGAAGTAAAGCGCGACACCGTAACCGATGTAGTGGATTATATCAACAAGCAACCAGCCGGTACTCGCATTATGGTGGCGTGTCCGCTGAAGGTTAACAAAGGTCGTAAGCTGGCCGATGAATTGAACTTGTTATTGAGCAAAGGCTTTGCACGGGTGTTGGTGAATGGTGAGATGAAATTCATTGAAGAGATTTTAGGTTCCTCACCCCGTCAGCCTGAGGCTGACGCCCCTCTCCCGCGGGAGAAGGGCAGAGGTGAGGCCAAGAAAAAATCCTCCTCAAAAATCGAATCCGATTCGGTTGAAATTCTCATCGACCGCGCTGCCGTTAATGCTTCCGATGAAGACCTCACCTTTCGGTTATCTGATTCGGTGCAAACAGCTTTCTTCGAAGGCCTTGGTGATTGCGTGCTCTATATAGAAAGTAAGAAGCTTAACTTCTCTGATCGCTTTGAACTCGATGGCATCACATTTACTGAGCCATCTATCAACCTATTTAGTTTCAATAATCCCTTTGGAGCCTGCACTACCTGCGAAGGGTTTGGCAAAGTATTGGGCATTGATGAAGACCTGGTTATACCGGATAAATCGCTTTCTATTTATGAAGGGGCTATTGCTCCGTGGCGTGGCGAAGTAATGAGCGAGTGGGCAAAGCCGTTAATTAAGAATGGAATCAAGTTCGATTTTCCGATTCATCGGCCCTACAGCGAACTCACACTGAAAGAGCGTGATGTGTTATGGAAAGGGAACGAACACTTCGATGGCATCAACGATTTTTTCAAATACCTCGAATCCAAAACGCATAAGATTCAGTATCGCGTAATGCTATCGCGTTACCGCGGAAGAACCACGTGCCCGGATTGTCGCGGCACGAAGTTGCGCAAAGATGCAGCGTACGTAAAAATTGCAGATACCTCCATCACCGATCTGGTACTGATGCCGATTGAAGAGACACTGGCATTTTTTAATAAACTGAAATTACCGGCTTACGAACAAAAAATTTCTGAACGCATTCTTACCGAAATCAAATCGCGATTGGAATACATGGATAAAGTAGGTTTGGGTTACCTGACTCTAAATCGGGTAACATCAACTTTATCGGGTGGTGAGTTTCAACGCATAAAACTGGCTACTTCGTTGGGCAGTGCATTGGTGGGTTCCATGTACATTATGGATGAACCCAGTATTGGCTTGCATCCGCGCGATACTGCACGCATGGTGGAGGTGTTGAAATCGTTGCGCGATATGGGCAACACGGTAATTGTGGTAGAACACGAAGAAGAAATTATGCGCGCGGCCGATCAGATTATTGATATCGGTCCGGATGCCGGTTCGCATGGTGGTGAATTAATTTTTCAAGGTTCGCAAAATGAGTTAAATGGTAAAGTAAAATCGCACACAGTTGATTACCTGAATGGCACTGAAAAAATTGCTGTGCCTAAAGTTCGCAGAAAATGGAAAGACGCGGTTACGGTTTCCGGTGCGCGCGAGAATAATCTCAAAAATCTTACGGTTAAGTTTCCATTGGGAGTGTTAACTGTTGTAACAGGAGTAAGTGGTTCGGGCAAATCAACTTTAGTAAAGAAAATACTTTACCCGGCTTTAGGTCGCGTAAGCGGTTCGGTTGCCGAAACGCCAGGCAAGTACGATCGGTTAGAGGGCGACATTAATAAAATCACGCAAGTAGAATTTGTAGATCAAAATCCGATTGGTAAGTCATCACGCTCAAACCCCATCAGTTATGTGAAAGCGTACGATGCAATTCGGAATCTGTATGCGGATCAACCGTTGAGCAAACAACGTGGGTATAAGCCATCGCACTTTTCTTTTAATGTGGAAGGTGGCCGTTGCGAAACCTGCGAAGGCGAGGGTGAGATTAAAATTGAAATGCAATTTATGGCCGACATCTTTCTGAAATGCGAAAGTTGTGGTGGCAAACGGTTTAAGCAAGAAGTTTTGGAAGTGCAGCACAATGGAAAAAATATTGCCGATGTGTTGGACATGACGGTGGGGGCCGGCTTGGAATTTTTCAAAGACAAGAAAGCTGTTTACGAACGCATTCTTCCTTTATATGAAGTGGGATTAGGGTATGTTAAACTCGGCCAATCATCCAACTCACTTTCAGGTGGTGAAGCACAGCGGGTAAAGCTAGCTTCATTCTTAGGCAAGAATAATTCAGATACTACGGGTAATATTCTTTTCATTTTTGATGAGCCCACTACCGGTTTGCATTTTCATGACATCTCGAAGTTGCTGAAGGCGATCAATGCGTTGGTAGATCAGGGCCATTCGGTATTGGTAATCGAGCACAACCTTGAAATCATTAAGTGTGCCGACTGGATTATCGACCTCGGCCCGGAAGGTGGAGAAAAGAAAGGTGGCAAACTTCTATTTGAAGGCACACCGGAAGACATGGTAAAGAAGGCGAAGGGCAGTTATACTGCAGAGTTTTTGAAAGAGAAACTGATTTAACCAAATCTGGTAGTTCTGCCAGATCAGCTACGGTGCTTGTTGTAGTGCATTTACTTGTTTAATCTCGTACACAAGTTTTGCAATTAAGATGTCGGATCTAAACCAGCAGCGCATTTCTTCCATTGACGTAGCCCGCGGTCTTATCATGGTTATAATGGCATTGGATCATACCCGCGATTATTTTCATGCCGATGCGTTTGTATTCGATCCAACCAATATGGAGAAGACGCACACGGCTTTATTTTTCACTCGTTGGATCACACACTTTTGTATGCCTGGCTTTGTATTGCTATCTGGTTTGGTGGCAAACATTTCGTTGCAACGAAAATCAAAAGCAGAACTTTCACGTTATCTGCTTACTCGCGGTCTGTGGTTCGTAGTACTCGAACTCACCGTACTACGTTTTGGATACTTCTTCAATTTTTATTTTGATGTTACCATTCTAAGTGTGCTTTGGTTGTTTGGTGTTTGCATGTTGCTACTGGCCGCCCTCATTCACTTACCCAACCGATGGATTTTGATTTTGGGGCTGATTATTGTTGTCGGTCATAACTTGCTTCAAGGCGTTTCTGTTGAATCAACAAGTATTGCGTTTGCACCGTGGACTATATTCATGAGCAGAGGATTTCTTCCAGTTACGCCTGATGTTGCTTTTGTTGTTACGTATCCAATAGTTCCATGGCTGGGGATCATGTTGCTGGGCTACAGCCTGGGAACCTGGTACACCAATGTGGATGCAGCAACCCGACAAAAACTTTTGCTGCGCACAGGGGCAGTGTGTGTGTTTGCATTTATGGTGTTGCGATTTATCAATTTGTATGGCGATCCGGCTCCTTGGGCTGCACAAGAATCGGGTTGGTACACCGTGCTCTCTTTTCTCAACACCAGTAAATATCCGCCTTCCTTTCTATTTACATTAATGACAGTTGGGCCATTGTTGATGCTGTTGGCCTGGCTGGAAAAAGTTGAAACGAAATTGACCCACGTGTTGAATACTATTGGCCGTGTGCCCTTATTTTATTTTATCCTTCATTTTTATGCGATCCATGCTTTTGCATTAATCAGCACGATGCTACGCACCGGTAAATCATTTAGCGAAATTGATTTACACTTTGCAAAATCGTTTGGTGGTATTACACCCGAAGGCGGCTATTCATTAGGCTGGGTCTACCTGTTTTAGGTTGTGGTAGTACTGTTGATGATTCCATTATGCAATGCCTACAACCGCTTAAAATCCCGGAAGGCAGCCATCTACCGATTCTTATAAAATTCTGATTTGGAACTTTGATAATTAATAGAGTTATTTACTTAACAAAATATAAGCATATATATGGCTAAGGAATATTTGGGTGAGTTTGAAGAACTGGTTTTAACGCTGGTAGCTGCACTAAAAGAGGATGCATACGGTGCGGCCATTGCAGAAGAAATTGAAACCCGCATGAAGCGTGATGTTAACCTGAGCGCAGTGCATGTAACCCTGTATCGTTTGGAAGACAAAGGTTTTTTGAAATCCAACATGGGTGGCGGAACCAATGAACGTGGCGGAAGAAGAAAGCGCATCTACACCATTACCAATGCCGGACTTGCCATGCTGAAAGCCATGAAAGAAGCACGTGTGGATTTGTGGAAGTTGGTGCCTCAACTAAAGATTAGCTGAGGTGGAGAACTCGTGGATTATAAAACTGCTCCATTGGTTTTGTCCAAGGCCATTGCTGGAAGAAATTGAAGGTGATCTGCTTCAACAGTACGAGCGTGACCTGAAAAAATTCAGTCAATATAAATCAAAACGAAGATTGCTTTGGAATACCATTCGATTCTTCCGGCCAGGGATTTTATTACGCAACAAATTTTCTTTTCATTCAAACTATACTGATATGCTCTCCAACTATTTTAAAGTTGCACTACGCGTAATGCTGCGCAACAAAAGCTATTCATTCATTAACCTGTTTAGTCTGGCACTAGGTATAACTGCTTTTGCCTTTTTATTCTTATGGATACAAAATGAGTTTAGCTATGATCAATTCCATACCGACAAAGACCGGCTTTATAAAGTTTGGAACAGAACTAATGCCAACGGCAAGATTAATAGCTGGGATGTAACTGCACGCGTATTGGCACCCACACTGCAGGAGGAATACACTCAGGTTGAAAGTGCTATCAGCTACACGGCCTGGGGCGAACAACATTTATTCATAGAAGGAGATAAACGCATCTTAAAAACAACAGGAGCTTATGCCGATGATGCCATTCTTACTATGTTCAGTTTTCCGCTATTAAAAGGCGATGCGAAAACTGCATTTAAAGACCCAATGTCTATTGCCATAACCGAAAAGTTTGCACAAGAATTGTTTGGCGATAAAGAACCCTTTGGTGAAACGGTTTCCATTGGTGAGGGCGGTGAATCTTTTTCGCTTACGGTTACAGCCGTGTTAAAAGACCTTCCATCCAACACCGATTTTCGGTTTGAATATATTATTCCTTACACGTTGGTAGAAATGCTGAGTGGCAAGGAAACAAAGTGGGGAATCAATTCGGTGTACACGTACGTGAAGCTTAAGCTCGGATCAGATGTTAATCAGTTTAATGACGAGATAAGGGGACTCGTAAAAAAGCATTACAAAGATGCCGATACACAAGAAGTGTTTCTTTACCCAATCACAAAAATGCGGTTGTATTCACGCTTCGAAAATGGCGTTCAGGCTGGTGGCCGCATCGAAATCATTCGGTTGCTCGGCATTTTAGGAATTTGTTTGCTAACCATTGCATGTATAAACTTTGTTAACCTTAGCACAGCCCGAGCACAACGCAGATCGAAGGAGGTGGCCGTAAGAAAAGTTACCGGGGCGTTTCGAAATTCGTTAATTGGTCAATTCTTGTGCGAGTCCATGTTGCTGGCTTTAGGAGCCGGAGTACTATCGCTGGTAGCGGTGTACATTGGCTTACCCTACTTCAATCGGTTAATTGGCGAACAGCTTTCGTTGCAATTCACCAACCTCAACTTTTGGTTGGGCGGCCTGGTGCTGATTATTGTAGTGGGCCTATTAGCCGGGAGTTATCCCGCACTGTATGTATCGGCCTTTAAGCCTGTAAAAATTTTAAAAGGCTTGGGTGTATCGGCATCTGGAAAAAGCAGGTTGCGTGCAGCATTGGTGGTGTTTCAGTTTGGTATTGCTATTACGTTAATGGTGTCGGTGTTTGTAGTGCAGCGGCAGATTACGTATGTACAAAACCGAGATGCTGGTTATGAAAAAGAAAATCTCGTTTATCAATACTTCACGGGCTCGCTTGGCAAAAACTTTCAGGCGTACCGAAACGAGTTACTTCAATTGGGCGTGGCAACATCGGTTACTAAAACCAGTACCCCTATTACTGATCGCTGGAGCAACACCAGCGGCATAGAATGGGAGGGCAAAGATCCGCAGAACAAGACTATGTTCGAACGCATTTATGCCGATCAACATTTTGCTACTACAGCAGGGCTTACTGTGGTGCGTGGGCGCGATATGGATCTGGAGAAATTCCCCACCGACTCAACAGCAGTTGTGTTGAATGAGGCCGCAGCCAAAGCAATGGGCTTTGCCGATCCGATTGGAGAAATTATCAAAGACAATGGTGTGGATTGGCATATAGTCGGCATTATAAAAGATTTTATTCTCACCTCACCTTTTCATAAAGTAGAACCTGTGTTGCTTTTTGGCTGCAATCAGTCGTGGGCATTTTCGGTGGCCCATATAAAACTGAATGCAACTAATCCTATGCAGGAAAATATTCGTGTTATAGAAGAGCTTTCAAAAAAATACAATCCCGATTATCCTTTTGAATATGAATTTGTAGATGCTGCTTATGCTCGCAAGTTTGCCAATCTGGAAGCGACACGCACCATTACACTTTTGGCTAGCTTTCTCACCATTGCAATTGCAGGCCTGGGTTTACTCGGACTTTCTACCTACATGATTGAAGTGCGTGTAAAAGAAATCGGAATCCGCAAAGTAATGGGCGGTTCTGTTGTAAGCATTACCAAAATGCTCACGTGGTCATCCATCAAACCGATCTTAATTGCTGTACTTATTTTTGGTCCGAAGGCATGGTTTGTAATGAACTGGTGGTTGTCAACATATCCGTACCGCATTTCGGTTGGCGTGTTAACCATTCCCTTAGCTGCACTTGCCGTGATTGGTTTGGCCATATTGATTACAGGCACCCAAACTATTCGTGCGGCCCAAACTAATCCGGTGGAGAGTTTGAGGAATGAGTAAGAACTCACGCACATATCGATTCGCTTTTTGGCTTTTGAAATCATTCTGCCCACCACACCTACTCGAAGAAATTGAAGGTGATTTGATGCAGCGTTTTAAAAGACATATTGTTATACTTGTTGGCATTTAAAAAAATGCCTGACTTTAATTCAGGCATTTCTTTTCTAAATTTATTCTTTGCTTAATACTTAGCCGAGCCTGTAGCAGTGCTCTTCTTAATAAACTCACGTATGTGTTCGTTGCTCGTTACCAAATCTTCGGCACGCAAATACATCATGTGTCCGCTGCGGTAACCTTCAAAATGTAACCGATCTTTCATTCTTCCACTTGGGTCAAGTTGCCACATCGAATACTTGGCATCGAAGTAAGTAGTAGCACCATCGTAATAGCCACTTTGTACCATTACATGCAGGTAAGGATTTTCGGCCATCGCTAAGCGCAGATTTTCACCGGTATTGTCGTTGGAGTTATCCCACGGGCGCACCGGACCAAACATGTTGTATTGTAAATCGGTTTTGTACTTCAATACATCACGCAAGTAATAATTGATAGCGGGAGTAAAGGAATGCAACCACGAAGTAAGCTCTGAATTAAAATCCGGACTGCTACCGGCTGCCATCTTATCAATGCCTTTGTAACGTGAATCCAATCGACCTACCGTAAAACCTTCAGTACGCAATAAATCTTTCCAGAAATATTGTGTAGGCACAGCTAAGTTGTGATTCAAAACAGTTTCTTCTTTTAATCCCGAGTAGCGTGCAGCCTTTCCCGCAATTTCTTTTCGTTTAGCCGGATCAATAAATCCACCTTTGGATAACGCAGGAATAAATTCATCAATGGTAAACTTTTCTGATTCAGCTAATACATCTAACAAATCTTTCGCTTGAAGATCGGCAGGTAATTTTTTATGATACCAGGCTGCCGCAGTGTAATATGGTAACGATAGCGCATCGTTAACCGGACCATCGCGCTTGATTCCGATTTCTGTAGGTGAAACCAAAATCACCCCATTCAAATACATCCAATGGTTGTTTTGAAGATCGAGCGCCAAACCTGATACGCGAGTAGTGCCATAGCTTTCACCAATTAAATATTTTGGAGATGTCCAACGGCCCACACGCGAAACAAAGTTATCGAGCCAGTCGCCTAAGTATTTGATATCAGCATTTACACCAAAGAAGGTTGACTTCTCAGCTTTTGGATCGAGGATGCGCGAAAAGCCGGTGTTCACCGGATCGATGTAAACGATATCGGCCACATCTAATATAGAATGCGGATTATCTTTTACACCATAAGGCTGAACGGGATAACCTTCAGAATCAATATTTAAAACTTTTGGGCCGGTGTAAGCAACATGCATCCACACAGAAGCCGAACCGGGACCCCCGTTGAACGAGATCACCAACGGCCTGCGACTTTTATCACTTACATCGGTGCGTTCATAGTAGGTATAGAACAAGGCTGCACTTGGTTTGCCCTCGGCATTCCAAACAGGTTGCGTGCCAGCCGTTACTTTATAGGGAACAACTTTGCCTTTAATGGTTAACGAAGCAGTAGATGTTACAGCCGACTCGGCCGGAAGCACACGCTCTTGTGCATTTGCGACAACGTTGCATAGAAGAATTACAACAGATAATAAAGTGCGATTCATGGGTTAAGATTTATGAAGCAAGATTGATGACTTTGGCAACAATATCAATCCTGTTTATACCAGTGGACAAAATCAGTCGTGTGGCTGGGGCGCGATTTGTCGGGTGGTAGTTATGCCAAAACCCAAACCGGCATGCTGTTAATCGTTTACCCAAATAAGTTTGGAATCTCTTTTGCGAAATGTTAATCTAAATTAAATACGTATGAAAAAGTTAATGTTCTTAATGTTATTGGTGGTAAGCGTTGCATGCGAAGGCCCGATGGGGCCGGAGGGGCTTCCCGGTGAAGACGGTGAAATCATCGCTTCAAAAGCATTTGAAATTGAAGTTGATTTTAATGAAGCAAATCATTACGCGCACCTTGAGCCCTATGGTTTTGATGTACTTTCCAGCGATGTTACGCTGGTGTATGCT
>DPSB01000170.1 GCA_003537495.1 Cytophagales bacterium
GGCAGCCTGTGTACCCAGTGTATTGGTTAATTGATTAAAGTTTGATCGGCTATACATTTTTACTTTAAACTTTCCATCGGGGGTTAACATGTAATCAATGGTCCAATCGCCAATCATATTAGCTGCGCTTGATTGACTGGTTTGATTACCAAAAGTGCCATCGCGGGTAACCCGCAGACGACCGTTCAAAAACGAGTAGGAGAGTCGTAATTGAAATGTATTGAATGCCTCCTGATCCATCGCTCCAATATCAAGATCGATTTCAAGATTTTGATCTACCTGAGTAAGCCAGTAACTCAATTGATTGGAAAGCAACTCACTTACACTATTGGAGATTGAACCACTGGTGCTGAACGCATCAAGCGGTGAAAATCTTCGAAGAATGATAATACTAAATACCTGGCGTTGAAGTTCCTGCTCATCCAGCTTAGCTTTAAATGCCTTGAAGGCAAAGTTAAGCTGCACATTTGAGCCATTGTCGGCAGTAACATTGTCTGGAAGATTTTTTGCATCAATATCAAATGCGATTTGTGGCGACAGCATAGGGCCATCCAGTTTTAATAAAACTTCAACCGGATATTTTCTGCGTACTTGTGCCGAGGCTTGAGTTGCTTCACTCTGATCTGGAAGAATCGGCCCGATAGAAGCCATTTGCTTGTAACTGGCTTTCAAGTCTAGTACGCCCGAGTATGGATCGCCAAACCAACTTAACCTACTACCCTTAGTGATTGTAAATTCTTTATTGATGATATCAAAAAGCGTGAAGTTGTAGTAGCCTTGCTCAAATTCATACAACCCAAACATATTAAACTCTCCCTTAGTATCAATTTGTAATTTAATATCGCCTCTTCCATAGCCTCTTATAATATCTCCGGCTTTAATGTCGAAAATAATCTCGGTGTACGCATCGGGCGTAATGTCAAGATTCAAATCAAGTATAATGCCGCTGGGTTCACTACTTGTATTGTTAACTTGTTTCTTTTCGGCTATCTGTACTGTGTCCTTAAAGTGAACAAAGTTTATAAACTCACTTTTTTCTACTGATTCAGATCCACTTATTGGAATGAATACCCGCGTATTTTTGGAAGTGCGGGCCGTAGCAGAAATTTTCATATTGTTAAGCGGCCCAAGCATGTTAAGGTTTCCACTGCCATACGCCTGGCCATAAAACAAACTGTTGTCTTTACTGGTAGTATTCAACAACTGAAAAGTATTGAACGAAGCATCGAGATTTATTCTGAAGCGTGAGTAGTTTCGATGGGTGAGGTATCCATCCAGTACACCTTTGTTTTTTAAGCCATCATAAAGTGTAAAATCGTTAAAGATAATTTTAGTGGGTGTCATAGCAAGGGTGCCATCAAACGTATACAACGTTTTCAGGTAGTCAATCATAATCTGACCGCGTGCAATTTTTCCTTCACCTTCAATCAACGGCTGTGCAAAAGTTCCGGTTATCTCATACCTGCCAGTAAGGCTGCCATCTATCTTCGAAAAAATTCCTTTCAGAAAGGGTTCAATAATTTTAAGATTGGTTTCAGCGAGTGTGGCATTTACAAATAAAGGACTTTTTTTATCAGAAGGATTGTAGGTTCCTGTTAAGTTCAAGGTGCGGGTGTTCAACCGGTCAATGTAAAAGTCAATCAGAAATTGTTTGATTTCCCGATCCCATAAAGTGGTACCGGTAACATCGCCCACCAGAAACTTATCTACTTCAAGATTCTTTATAGTTACATTATTTTGTAGTGCGAACTCACCGTACAAACCTTTTACTTCCACAAAGCCATCAATAATACCACCTAATTTTGATGGGCTGATTGAATTAAGAATTTGCAAATCGAAATTCGATAGTGTTAACACCAATGGTTCGGTAGCATCTTTAGAAACAGTGCCATTTAAAAGCGCTGACTCGTTATTATGAAAGAGTTTCAGGTTGTGAACCTGCCATTCGCTTCCCTTCACAAGCATGTAGTTCTCGGCACTTATCTGCCACGATTTTTCAAGTACGTGCAAACGTGAGGGGAGAATTTTAATTTTTGTGCTATCCTCTAAAAAATCTATTTCTGATTGAAGCCTGACATAGTTAGTGGTTCCTTCCTGATCGAAGTCCAGCCCCAGATCGATATGATCTTCGTCCCAAACGGCTTCAGCAAATAATTCTTTCGTAGTAAAGTTTTTGGCAAGCTGCTGCCGATGCGATTCTAATGAAAGCACGGCCAATACACGGGTGCTGTCGCGGATTTTAGAACCTGAGAATTCAATCTCATTATCAATAAAATATTTTCCGTTATACGATACCGTATCAATTCGTGAGAAGGCTTGCAGGCGCGAGGTGTAGCCATTGGTAAACGAACCTTCTACTCGACTTTCGGCTGAGAGCGTGAGTGGAAGTTTTACGAGGCTTAGCAGTGGATTAATATCTTTCAAGTCCAGTGAAAAATTTACCTGATACTCTTGACTTGTTTTCGGTTTCTTTGAATAGTATGCTGCAAGTTCTTCTTTGTTATTGCGTAAGTTGAGGTTAAACTCGGTACTTAATTTTTGCAGATCATTAAATAAGGATGAGAAATAGAACGCGCCATCCAGCTTGGCATCTGCAAATGAACTATTCAAATTTAAGTTTCGTAAACCATTATTAATGGACGAACTCACCGACACCATGTCTATGTCCATGGCTTGATCGTTAAATTCAATATGACTATGTGAAAGTTGTGCACGCCCGAAAAGGCTGTCTAGTTTAAGTCCTTTAATGTCAATATCGAGATTTGATTTAAGGAAAATATGGTCGCGACTTAAACCAATGGGTTTAGTGAGTAGTGTATCTAA
>DPSB01000167.1 GCA_003537495.1 Cytophagales bacterium
CTTCTTTACAAGTACTTTGTCAGTAATGTATCGGGGTAAAGATTCGGCTGGCACTATTCAGGGTGGCCCGATGTATGTGATCCGGGAGGCATTAAGCAAATCGTATTATCCGTTGGCCGTACTTTTTAGTGTATGTGCTATGATTGGTTGCCTTCCCATTTTTCAAGCTAATCAACTCACACAGGTAATTCTTGATATTGGGGTTACATCCGAGAGTGTAAAGAACGCATCATTTAATCTGATTGGTTTTACAATTTCCACGCCCAAGTTTATTATCGGATCGGTGCTGATGATTATTTCAGGTATTGTAATTATTGGTGGCATTCAACGTATTGGCAAGTGGGCGGGTAAAATGGTACCGTTAATGATTGTGATCTATTTTCTTTCAGTACTCACCATACTCATACTCAACATTAAAGATATTCCTCATTATTTATGGATGGTGATTACTGATGCATTTGCTGCCAACCATTACCGGGGCGAGCCGGCTCTGGGCGGTATTGTGGGCGGCTTGATTGTGGCCGGTGTGCGTAGAGCATCTTTTTCAAACGAAGCTGGTATTGGAACTGCACCTATGGCGTTGGGTGCTTCAAAAAGTTCAGAGCCTATTCGCGAGGGTCTGGTTTCCATGATGAGCCCGGCTATTGATACGTTAATTGTTTGTACACTAACTGCTTTGGCAATTCTGGTTACCGATGTGTGGCAGACTTCAGGTGCCAATGGGGTTACGCTTACTTCGACAGCATTTGAAAGTTCGTTGGGTGTAACCGGTAAATACCTGTTGCTGATCTGTGCATTCTTCTTTGCAATTACTTCACTCTTTTCTTACAGCTATTATGGAAACAAAGCCATGAGTTTTCTGGCCGGAGTAAAAGCCGGTCGCTATTATGATTATTTCTATCTCGGCACTATTGTTATAGGCGCCATTCTTTCTATGACAGATGTAATGAATATTATTGATGTAGCGTATGCATTAATGGCTTTTCCCACTATGATCTCAGGATTTGTATTGGCTCCGATAGTATTGAAGGAAGCACGCTCCTACTTCTCGCGAATGAAACAAGAAGGTAAGTTATAATCAATCAGGCAAGCTCTTTTACTGGCTTACCCGTATTAGGGAAATCGAACAACCCATTTGATTTAATCGCATCGCTTACCTTGGCGGGCACAAATTGTTCCCAGCCTGTTTCACCTTTGCGGATCATAGCCAGAACATTATCGGAAATAATATGCAGGTTGCTCACGTTGGCATTGCGTATGTCTTCCAACTTGTTGTTATCCATCAGGTAGCGGAAAAGTGCGCGCAGGTTTTCCGGCAATTCTTTTTCAAAATCGGCAAGGGTAAATAATTGCGTTGAACCCGGCCGCAAGGATGGATAAATGTAAAGCTTAACATTGGTACCAAATAAAGGCGCAAAGCTTTCCAGAATTCCACCACGCAGATTCCCGTAGGTTTTTTCCTCAAAGATTTTTTGCAACGCATAAATACCCAACACCAAACCTATTTTTTTTCCACGCGTAATCCTCGATAAATAATCAACCAGCCGATAGTATTCAAAGTAGTTTGATACCAACACAGTTTGGCCTAACGAACAAATAATTTCAGCGCGGTATAAAAAATCCTTTTCATCAACCTGACCATCGGCACTCAAATCGCTTAATGTAAGTTCGGTTAACACCACCATGCGCGATTTATCTACATCAGGTTCGCGTTTAAAATGCCTGCGCGAACTCAGCAACATATCAACGTTTACGTGTGTTACTGGTCTGAATCGCCCACGCAATACCAATACATTCTTTTTATATAATGCTTCTGATGGTTGCATCACCGTTCCATCCGGGCCAAACATGGCTACTTTGGTAAGTCCGTTCTTGACAAGCTTAAGTGCCATCAACCGATTGTCCACGTGTGCAAAATCGGGGCCGCTCAAGCGGAACATATCAACTTCCATTCTGCGGGTGGTTAATCCATCCAAAAGCGAGTTGATGATTGCCTCGGGATCTTTCATAAACATGCAACCGTAAATCATGTTTACACCAAGAATACCCAACGACATTTGTTGTTGCAGTTGGTCGTTGTCGAGCATCTTTACGTGCACAACACAATCGTTGTAAGCGCCTTCAGGTTTTAATTGAAACCGTAAGCCAATCCAACCATGGCCTTGATTGGTGCGTTCAAAATTCAGAATCTCAACCGTATCCGCGAAAGCGAAAAAGCGGGTATCAGCAATACGATGTTGCAACCGCTCGGGCAACAGCCTGTATTCATGATTGAGCATTTGAATAAGACGATCTTCGCACACATAGCGTTCGCACACGCCATAGATTGCATCGCTAAACTTCATGTCGTAAGCCGACATGGTTTTGGCAATGGTGCCCGAGGCCCCGCCTACTTTAAAAAAATTTGCTGCTACTTCCTGCCCCGCGCCTATTTCGGCAAACGATCCGTAAATGGTTTTGCTTAAGTTAATTCGTAGGGCCTTCTCCTGGGTGGTGAGTTTTTTTTCTTCCATCGCACTTTGCAGTTACATGCTCACTAAGCCTTGCTAAGGTAGGCATAGAGCTGTTAATGAAACGCGTTTTTGATAATTTTAGTTTAAGGTTCTATTTTGCACCCGTTGTTCTAAACTAAATCTATGGCAAACAGAGGTAATTTTTCCGGACGCATCGGATTCATATTGGCGGCAGCGGGCTCTGCAGTTGGGCTTGGCAACATCTGGCGCTTTCCTTATCTGGCAGGCGAAAACGGAGGGGCTATCTTCTTGCTTGTTTATCTAAGTTGTATTTTTTTGCTGTGTTATCCTGTAATGGTAGGCGAAATAGCCATTGGTCGCTCGGCCAATAGTGATGCCTTCGGATCATATTCCAAACTTGGTGGAAAAAAGTGGGGCTATCTGGGATTGTTCGGCATTATTGCCGGCATTATGATTCTTTCCTTTTACAATGTGGTAGCCGGTTGGGCCTTTGGATATTTTCTGCACATCTCGTTTGGCGATTTACTGAACGAGCAAAATTTCGGATCGTTCTTTGGAGAGTTTGTGAATGACATTCTGAATGTAAGCAGCGTGCAAGGCTTTGCCAATTCCAATCTTATCTTCTCGCTTGTGTTTATGGTGTTTACAGCCATCATTGTTTCGCAAGGTATTCAAAAAGGAATTGAGGCCTCCAACAAAATCATGATGCCCTCGCTGTATATTATTTTATTGGGTATTATTGTTTACAGTCTTACGCTGCCCAATGCATTTAGCGGTGTAAAATTTTATCTCGTCCCTGATTTCAGTGAGCTAAAAATTCAAACTGTAGTAGATGGTTTGAAGCAGGCCTTCTTCTCGCTATCGTTAGGTATGGGCGCATTGATAACGTATGGTTCATACCTCAGTAAAAAAGAAAACATCACTTCATCTGCTGCGGTAATTTCTATTGCCGATACTTCAGTTGCATTCTTCTCGGGGTTGATGGTTTTTCCATTAGTGCATTTCCTGGCGTTTAAACTCAACATCAATGCTACTGAAATAGGAACCTCTGGCCCACCCTTAATCTTTATTGTGCTTCCACAGATTTTCCATGAGATGGGTCCAATTCTTGGTCGCGTAATTGGCGGTTCATTCTTTTTGTTGGTTTGTTTTGCCGCACTTACTTCCACCATTTCGTTGCTGGAGGTCCCGGTTGCTTATCTGGTAGATCAGAAAAAATGGAATCGCAAGCGTGTAGTCTGGTTAATGGCGCTGATCATTTTTGTTTGCGGATTGCCCAGCATGGTAAGTCAAGGTATGATTGAAAGTCTGAATAAACTTACTTTTTATAAGGGTCAGGATTTTTTAACGTTTGTTGCCGACATGAGCGACATCTGCTTAACCGTGGGCGGCTGCCTCATGTGCATTTTTATCGGTCGCAGGTGGGGCATTCATAATATGGATGCTGAGTTAGCCCAGGGAAACGATAACTACATGAAATCGGGGGTGCGCACTTTTCTGCATGTTACCATTAAATGGATTGCACCTATTCTGCTTGGCTTCCTCTCGATTGTAATTATACTGGAGAAGTTTTTCGGAATAGAAAATTTAATCTAAAGTTACTGGTTACTCGTCTCTGGTTGCTGGTTGAATTCGGCCAGAAACGAGAGACCAGAAACCAGTAACAAATTTAATCCACCCAATCAGCTATAAACAGATTCGTATCGCGCGTGCCGTTGTTGTTCCGGTTGCTGGAGAAGATCAACTTTTTTCCATCAGGCGAAAACATTGGGAATGAATCGAACACGCCATCTTGTGTAATTTGTTCCAGACCACTGCCGTCTTCATTAATCATATAGATATTAAACTGAAAACCGCGGGTGCTTTTATGGTTAGAGCTGAATAAAATCTTTTTGCCCGATGGGTGATAGAACGGTGCCCAGTTAGCCTTGCCTAAATTGGTGATTTGTTTCAGATCACTGCCGTCTACATTGCAAGTATAGATTTCCATTTCAGTTGGCGCTACCAAACCTTGCTTCAAATAGTCGAGGTATTCTTTCTTCGCTTCTTCTGTTTTTGGGCGCGAGGCACGAAACACTAACTTCTTGCCATCGGGCGAAAAGAATGCCCCGCCATCGTAGCCAATCTCGTTGGTAATTTGCTTTACATTCTTGCCGTTGATATCCATGATGTATAAATCCAGATCACCATTTCGAGTTGATGTAAAAACAATTTTATCTCCTTTTGGAGATACGGTTGCTTCAGCATCGTAGCCGGCAACATTGGTTAATTGCTTCTTTATTTTGCCCTTCAGGTCCGAAACAAAAATATCGTACGTATCATAAATTGGCCATAGGTATTTGCCGCCTGGTGCGCGTCCCGGATCGGTGGGGCAATCTTTGCCACCCAAGTGAGTAGATCCAAACAAAATTGTTTTATCACCTGGCATAAAGTAGGCACAGGTAGTGCGACCTAAACCCGTGCTTACCATGGGTGGCTTAGAGCCTTTTGCACTCAGGTCAAGGCCTTCTATCGGCATATAGAAAATCTGATCGCATGTTAAACCCCATTGCAGGTAATTGGATTGAAAGCTTATTTTCTTTCCATCAAAACTCCAATACGCTTCGGCATTATCGCCACCAAAGGTTAGCTGGCGGATATTTTTAAGATGCGATTCTTGTGGATAATGGATTTGAGAAGGTTGAGTTGCAGTTGGCTGAGCAAACGTAGCAGTTGTAAACAATGCCACAACCAGTATTAATAAAACTTTCATTACGAGATGTTTAATTTTGCGCGAAGATAACAGACCGCAACGAGCCAACTACATGACGCCCGTCACATAAATCTCTAAAAAATACCGGTATGCGGATAAAAACCAACGCCAGATGGTATCAGGCCGTCTTAGCTTTCTCTTCTTCTTTCAACGCCCGTCTCAGTATCTTGCCTACATTGGTTTTGGGCAATTCAGTCTTAAACTCAAAATGACGCGGTACTTTGTAATTAGTCAGGTTTTCATGCGCGTACTTCTTTAACTCATCTTCTGTCAGCGATTCATCTTTTTTTACCACAAAACACTTTATCGCTTCGCCCGACTTTGCATCGGGCACGCCAATAGCCGCAACTTCCAATACTTTGGGATGGCCGGCCAACACATTTTCCACTTCGTTTGGATAAACATTGAAGCCGCTAACCTTAATCATGTCTTTCTTGCGATCAACAATCTTGAAATATCCTTCAGCATCCATCACCCCAATATCACCTGTGCGAAACCATTCTTTGTTGAAGAATACACCTTCATTATCCTGATTCCAGTAACCACGCATTACCTGCGGACCGCGTGCACATATTTCGCCAGTTTCGCCTTGTGTAAGTTGATTACCATCATCATCAAAAATACCTATCTCCGTGCTTGGCATTGGAATACCAATGGTGCCACGCTTATGGTTTCCGTCAAGCGGATTGCAACACAATACGGGCGAGGTTTCACTCAAGCCATAACCTTCAATTAATGGAGTACCGGTAAGTTTTTCCCAACGATCGGCCACTACATCCTGCACAGCCATAGCTCCACCAATTGCACCCTTAAGCGCTGAAAAGTCGCAGTCTTTAAAATCGGGATTATTCAACAACCCATTAAACAAGGTATTAACACCAGTAATGATTGAGAAGCGATGTTTCTTTAGTTCCTTAACAAAGCCGGGCATATCGCGTGGGTTGGTAATCAATACACTTTTTACACCGTGGGTGTACATTAACAATCCATTTACGGTTAAAGCAAAAATATGGTAGAGCGGTAGTGCTGTAATGATAATATCCTGTTGCCCTTCCGTCATAATCGGTCGGAACCAATGCGTAATCATGGCATTATGTGCGATAATATTACGATGCGAAAGCTGTGCACCTTTTGAAATACCGGTTGTACCACCTGTGTATTGTAACACCGCCAAATCCTCAATTCCAATTTCAGGCTTTTGATACTTCGAATTTTCACCCTGTTTCAAAACATGCTTAAAGGGAATGGCACCCGGCAAGCTAAAGGCCGGAACCATTTTCTTCACATACTTTACCACGAAGTTTACAATCATTCCTTTCAAGCCACCCACCATGTCACCCATATCGGTTAGGATAATGTGTGGCTTGCTTTTCAGTTTGGGTAAAATCTGTTCGAGGTTATGCGCAAAGTTTGAAACGATTATGATAGCCGAAACTCCGGCATCGTTAAACTGATGTTCCATTTCGCGGGGTGTGTAGAGCGGATTGGTATTTACGGCAATCATACCAGCTTTGATTACACCCATAAATGCAATGGGAAATTGAATCAGGTTTGGCATTTGAATCGCAACGCGATCGCCTTTCTTCAACTTAAGTTCGTTTTGCAAATAGGCTGCAAATGCTGTTGACAACCGATCTATCTCTGCGAATGAAATCTGTTTACCAAAATTCTCGAATGCAATGCGGTTAGGATATTTCTGTGCAGCCACCTCAAATAATTCAATCAGAGAATTGTATTCGAGAGGACCAATTTGATGCGGAGTGCCTTTAGGATATTTTGAATACCACGGAAAACTCATGAGTTCTTTGCTTTAGTTTTTATTGAATTCTAAAGAAAGAGAAAAAAGGCGGTGTAAGCAATCGTTTGTTAGTGGCTGGGAATTAAAAAAGCCACGCGGGCT
>DPSB01000177.1 GCA_003537495.1 Cytophagales bacterium
CATTCGAGCAGGTTGTTCCTTGGGGAAGAAATCTTAATAAGTAAAGAGCAAGTTCTTCATTTGTTTTTGCTTTCAGGTATTGCTGGTTAAACCATTGCGCTTTAAGAATATCGAAGCGGGCTCCGGCTTTACCAATGCGTTCAACTGTAAAGGCGTTAGTCAACTCTTGCATTGAAAATATTTCTTGTTCGGTTCCTGGATTCCAACCTAGAAATGCAAGGAAGTTGATAAGGGCATCTGGTAAGTATCCGGATTCCAGAAAGCCTTTTGATTGTTCACCCGAATTTGGATCGACCCAGTTAAGCGGAAATAATGGAAAGCCTGCTTTATCAGCATCACGCTTACTTAGTTTACCATTGCCATCGGGCTTTAATAGTAACGGTAAGTGTGCAAACTTAGGCATTTGGTTTTCCCATCCTAAAAAGCGATACAGCAAAACGTGCAGCGGTGCCGAGGGCAACCATTCTTCGCCACGAATTACGAGCGTAATCTGCATCAGGTAATCATCTACTACGTTGGCAAGGTGATAGGTGGGCATGCCATCCGATTTCATTAATACCTTATCATCAATCTGCGAACTGTGAACTTTAACTTCACCACGAATCAAATCAATCAATTCTATTTCTTCAGAATCCGGAACTTTTAAGCGGATTACATACGGATGGCCCGCGTCAAGTTTTCGCTGCACTTCACTTGCCGGCAAAGTAAGCGAGTTATCCATCATCATCCGGGTAGCCGAGCTATATTGTTGGTTGGTAGAGCCAGCTGCTTTAAGCCGATTACGCATCGCTTCCAATTCCTCTTCCGTATCGAAGGCATAGTAGGCATTACCATCAGCAAGCAACTTTTGCGCATATTGTTTGTAAATGGATTTACGTTCAGACTGACGATAAGGTGCATGGGGACCGCCTTGAATAACACCTTCGTCAATTTTAATTCCAACCCATTCCAACGATTTCATAATATATTCTTCGGCTCCTGGAACAAAGCGGGTTTGGTCTGTGTCTTCAATGCGAAGAATCATAGTGCCGTTGGTCTTTTTAGCCAACAGATAATTATAAAGAGCTGTGCGCACTCCGCCTATGTGCAGGGCGCCAGTAGGACTTGGGGCAAAACGTACTCGAACGGGCTGCATGTATCTAAAAATAAGAGTGCAAGTTATAGAATTACTTTACGGCAATACATGAAATTTCTACGTTCACATCTTTTGGAAGCCTGCTTACTTCTACTGTTTCGCGGGCTGGTGGACTTTGGGTAAACATTTTACCATAGGCTTCATTCACTACCGGAAACTGCCCCATATCTTTTAGAAAAATAGAACACTTTACTACGTGTGAAAAATCCATTCCGGCAGCAGCCAACACATCACTTATATTTTTTAGCACCTGGTTAGTTTCTTCGGTAATGTTATTGGCAAGAATTTTTCCACTGGCTTTATCGATGGCAATCTGACCCGAAACAAATAGCATAGAGCCTACTTTAATAGCCTGGCTATAGGGGCCAATAGGTTCCGGGGCATTGGCCGAATAAATAACTTCTTTTGACATATGGTGGTGTGTGTTAAATTTGATTTCAAATATCGGTAATCCGGCACACAAACACATGAACATTCTGGTAATTGGTAATGAGACAAACCGGGTAGAGATCGCTCAGAAATTTGGCATACAACACACTTATAACTTTGCTGAAAGCCTAACGGAATCAACTCCAATTCAAGAGGCTGAGGTTATTTTTGATTTTATTTCTGCAAGGGCACCAGAAACACTAAAAATTTACAATCAAATTTCTGCATTGGTATTTCTCAATACTACGTTCAGAACGCTCTCAGAGGTTATTGAGTCAGTCGGTTTGAAGAAAGTAATCTTTGGTTTTTGTGGCTTACCGACTTTTGTTAATCGAGAATTGCTGGAGGTGTGTATTTATAAAACAAGCGATGAAGTTGTGCTTAATGAAGTGTGTACAGCGCTCCACACGAAATATAGTCTTGTAAAAGATCAGGTTGGGTTTATTACGCCTCGAGTTATTTGTATGATTATTAATGAGGCATACTTTACAGTAGAAGAAGGCACAGCCACACGCGAAGATGTTGATCTGGCTATGAAACTGGGTACAAACTATCCATTAGGGCCTTTTGAGTGGACGGAAAAAATCGGGCTACAAAATATAGTTAACGTGTTGGATACTGTGCATCGAGTTACTGGCGATGTGCGTTATGAGGTTTGTGCGCTGTTGCGAACCGAATCATCATCCGAATTAAACTACCATCAACCTAAACGTTAAATTAACCCGAGGTTGGTTTACCTTTTTAGTAGGCGGCAGTCGATGCAACCAGTTAATTTGTGTAGCGCCTTTCATTACCAGTAAACTGCCCGGTTCAAGTTGTAACGATACTGTTTCTTTGGTTTGTTTATGTTTAAAAGAAAATTTTCGTTCGGCCCCAAAACTCATCGAGGCAATAGCAGAGTGATGCCCTAATGTTTTTTCATCATCACTGTGCCAGGCCATACCTTCTTCGCCTGTATGGTAAAGATTAAGTAAACAAGAGTTATAAGTAGCGGCAGTCAACTTTTCTGAAATGTTTTTCAACTCCAGCAATTCAGGTGTCCAAGGCAGGGCCTGTTTGGTGATATTGGAGTAGGTGTAAGAGAACCTTTCATCGCCATACCAGGCCACTTTCCGTTTGGTGATGATATGTTTTCCAAAAATTACAGCCTCATCATTTTTCCACTCAACGGAATCCATCAGTAACTGATAGTAGTTCAGCGCTTTTTGAGGACTCATGATTTTACCATGATACTCTACAATGCCATCAAATGGCAATAAGTTTACTAAGCCTCTGTTAAAGAGATCCATTGCTGATATTGTTTTCGCATACAGGTTGCACACGGCCTATAGCCGTGTTGTAAAGCTTCGGTTTCTGAAACAAAGAATATCCGATTTTGTTTTTTCATTCGCTTGCCACTGGTACAATTTAGTAAACCATAAATTTTTAGTTTTCGGTTACCTGCAAAAGCAATTTTGGCCAGTTTAATTTTTGACAAAAATGCAGCTTGAGTTAATGAAGCATGAAGCCACATGTTGGTCTTTAAATCTGGTGCTGCAAAAATAGAAGTTCAAAGCTGTTTTAGGAATCTGATTCTTGCTGACTTCTAATTGAGATTAATTGTCGGGATTTATTTCTTTCGAATCGTAGATAAACTTATAATATTGATTCTCAATAAAATCTAGAGTTGAAAGAATTAATATTGAAAGTATACTTATCAAAAAGAGTTCAAAACTATGCTCTATAATGCTGATATATGTGCAGATTAAAAGCAGACGCACTACCTCGACCTGGTAAACCCATTTTTGTTGTTCCAGCATGGCTCCGCAGTTAATGAGTGTAATAATTATAGCGCTTATACCAAACCATTTATCAACTACAGTTAGTTGATTGAAATAAAGTGTAAAAAAGAACAAACTAACCAGGCTAAGTACAACTTGTACATTGAGATAGGCTTTCAGCCTGAAGGTAGACCGGAAAGGGGCCTTTACGGGTAATAGTTTTTTCTCAAGCTCACTTCTGATAGATGGATCCACAGTATCGGGCTTCCCGAAAATAATTTTGAGTGAACTCCATATACGTTTACTTCTCCTGCAAGCTTCCCACAGTTCGGCATAGTAATGAAAATGCTGCCAAAGAAAGCTGTGGCTTTTAAGTGGATGTGTAATTCCATAAACGGGCTTTTCATCTTCTTCTTTTTGAAAAGTGC
>DPSB01000169.1:0-1625 GCA_003537495.1 Cytophagales bacterium
GCCTCGGGCTTAAGCCTTATTTTCAGCGTTCGGTCTTTCAATAAAATTCCAAAAGCCCACTTCTTACCCAGAATAATTTCATTTAGCGTATCGGCATCTTCAATTTCTTTTACAATGAAATCGGTTTGAAGTTGTTCAATAAATTCATTCTCTGAAAAATCAGGTAAGTCATGAATTAATCTGTGTGTAGGTAAAATCCGTAAATCATCGGCCTCGGTGTTGGTCAGGTACATCAAATGGAAATTGTACCCTTCGTTGACGGTGTGGTTTGCATTAAGTTGCTTCTGCTGATGTTTGTAAAACAACGAACCTTCGTACCGATGATGCCCATCAGCCAAAATTATTTTTCTTGACTTCATAGCACGCACAAACTTTTCAATTACTGAAACATCATGAATAATGGCGAGTACATCGCGCACGCCTTGGTAATCTTCGCTTTCATACAAGGGCGAAAGCATGGCTTCATCCATGAATCTTTCCAATTCAAAATCCGGATCGGTATAAAGTCCGTGCGTAGGACTTACCTGTAACTCTGTTTTTTCCAATAGTTCAATCCGGTCGTTTACAGCTTTTGGTATCGTGCTTTCATGACGTAGAATTACATTGTCTTCCCAGTCGTAGGTTCGGATATGGCAAATAAATCCTTTGCGACAATAATCTTTTGTGGAGCCTGCTAATTTGAAATACTGATAGTACACATAAATAGCCGGGAGTTTATCCTGAACCAATGTGCCATTGTTTTTCCATTGCTCTAAAAGTAAGCCCGCTTTGATGGCAGCATTGGGTCCTTGCGGTACTGAAAGGTGAATACTGTTGAGCGGATTTTGAAACAACGACTTTCGTTGCTTATCCGATACAACATCGAATAGAGGCGAAGTTAGCGTATCAATTTTTTGAGTTAACGCTTCGTTATACCGCCACGCGCCGAAAGGTTTTATTTCGGCCATGTAGAATACAATTTTTGTTCGAAGGAGTCAGACCGATTTACAAATCAGCGTATATGAGTCAGACTCCTTTAGTCAAGTTCGGTTTTTCTTCCAGTTTGAAACGGGTGTTGATTCTATTGGAGCAACTTGTGCAAGTTTTTCTGTTGGTAATGTAGCCAAAAGTGCCGCCAATAGTTCTTCTGTTTCATCACGTTGTGTCCGCAGTAATTCAGGTTTAAAATATTTTTCAACAAACTTAGTATCGAAGTTACCACTTGTGAATGCTTCATGCTTCAATACAAACCGACAGAAGCCCAGTGTAGTTTCAAGTCCGGTAATGGCATATTCATCAATTGCGCGAATGGTTTTAGCGATGGCACGTTCGCGCGTACTATCATGGCAAATCATTTTGGCAATCATTGGGTCGTAATAAAACGGTACGGCCATGCCTTGTTCAAAACCATCGTCAACCCGAATGCCATGCCCTTGCGGACGCGTGTAGGTTTTGAGGGTACCAATATCCGGTAAGAAATTATTGGCCGGGTCTTCGGCATACACACGCACTTCAATCGCATGACCATTGATTTTTAAATCCTCTTGTTTGAATGGAAGTTTTTCATCTTCCGCAATTTGAATCTGAAGTTTAACCAGATCAAGTCCTGTAATTTCTTCCGTTACCGGATGCTCCACTTGCAACCG
>DPSB01000169.1:1873-4841 GCA_003537495.1 Cytophagales bacterium
CTTGCAACCGCGTATTCATTTCCAGAAAATAGAAGTTCAGATTTTCATCTACAATAAACTCAACGGTGCCAGCATTGTAATAATTAGCAGCCTTTGCAACGTTCACCGCAGCTTCGCCCATTTTCTTTCTTAGTGCTGGTGTAAGCACCGATGAAGGCGCTTCTTCAATTACTTTCTGATGTCTGCGTTGCACCGAGCATTCACGCTCGAATAAATGAACCACATTTCCATGTTGATCGCCAAAAATCTGAAATTCAATATGACGAGGTTGGGTAACATATTTTTCAATGAATACAGATCCATCGCCAAAAGCAGATTTAGCTTCGCTTACGGCACGATCCATTTGTGATTCGAAATCAGGTTCAGCATCTACAATGCGCATGCCTTTGCCACCGCCACCGGCACTTGCTTTTATTAAAATAGGATAACCGATTTCGGAAGCTATTTTTTTGGCTTTCGTCAGGTCGGAGATAGGCTCGGATGTTCCCGGTACAAGCGGTACGTTAAATTTTGCTACCGCGGCTTTTGCAGCCAGCTTGCTACCCATCAATTCAATTGATTCGGGCGAAGGCCCGATGAAAATCAAGCCTTCTTTTCGCACCAACGCAGCGAAGTCTTCATTCTCCGAAAGGAATCCATAACCAGGATGAATAGCATCGGCACCGGTTTGTTTAGCCGCGGCAATGATCTTCTCCATTACTAAATAAGATTGTGCAGAGGGTGGTGGACCAATACACACAGCTTCATCGGCAAAGCGCACGTGCAAGGCTTGCCGGTCTGCCTCGCTATAAACCGCTACGGTTTTGATACCCATTTCGCGAACGCTACGCATAATGCGCAAGGCAATCTCGCCCCGGTTGGCTACCAATAGTTTTTGAATCTTTTTCATTGGCAAAGTTCTATTCTGCAATGCTAACGAATTGGGGAAACAAGTGCGCAGGTTTTTGATTGAAAATCTACAGAATTTGCGGCTTAATCTTGGTTGTAAAGTAACGTCTCTATTTGTACCTTGAGAATAATAACTTACACTTAATGAGCAAGTCACTAATAATCACTGATGAAGTGGTGACCAATAAGATATATCTTATAAGGGGTAAAAAGGTAATGATGGATAGAGATCTAGCCGAGATGTACGGAGTTGAAACGAGGCGATTAAATGAACAAGTTAAACGCAATGAAAAACGCTTTCCTAATGATTTCATGTTCCAGATGACACATATAGAGTTAGAGGATTGGAAGTCGCGTTTTGCGACATCCAAAAAAGAAAAGATGGGCTTACGAAAGCTACCATATGTATTTACTGAGCAAGGTGTAGCTATGTTGTCGAGTGTTTTAAATAGTGAAACAGCCATTGAAGTGAACATCGGGATAATACGGGTATTTACGCGTATGCGCGAAATGCTGATTACCCAAAAAGATGTTTTATTAAAGTTAGAGCAGATTGAGAAGAAGGTATTAAAACAAGACAGTAAATTGAACAAGCACGAAAAAGAAATGCAAGTTGTTTTCAAGGCATTGAAAGAGTTACTTAATCCAAAAACAGAACCTATGCGTAAGATTGGGTTTAAACAAAAAGAAGATTAGTTATTCAAATTAGGGTTGAATGACATATTGGATAATACGGTTTTGTTGAATTGTAACTTGTAGTATTTCTTTGTTAATCCATGAGAAACTCCATAATTTTCTGTGTTCTGGTGTTAGCAAACCTTTTTTCGTGCAAGCGGCCGGAATCTAAGGTAAGTAGTATGCTGGATGAAGATTTTTTAAACTTCTGGTTCCAGCAGAGCAAGTCGTATATTGACTCATGTATCGAGCAAAGAAGAGCAAGTGGTGAACAGTTTTATGTGCTACGCCATGATAAATACCAACAGGTTAGGAGGAAATTAATAGAAGCTGCATTGGAAACAAGAGGTTGGGATTTATCTGTACATGAGGTTGTTATTGCTGAGAGTTCCACAAATCGTGAACGAGGGGTTTTACAATGCAACCATACGCTTTGATGATGAAGATGTGGGCATTACTACCATTTCAATTTCGATTCTGGTAGTATTACTTCAATAGAACCGTGGAGTAGAGAAGAAGAGCAATTTTCTTGGAAGTTTGTTTATGAAGGAGACTGTTGTCGAAAGAATTTACGCAGCACAGTACTTGGATGCCGTTACTACAATACATTTAAATCAAATGAGCAAGGTTCATTTGATTTAGTTAAATTCTGTATGGATTATCATGTTTATGAACGCCAATAGCCATCTCTTTCAAAAGTTTGCAGCAAAGAGAGCTAGGTAGGTAAGACTAAAACTGGGCTACATCTTAATTCAAAACCTAAAACTCAACAACATCACCAAGCAAAACCGAGTTTAGCTTCCCAACCTCAGAAATAATCTGCTGATAACCATTTTCTGTTAACCAATAACCCCACGTAGCTTTGGTAGCCGGATCTACAATCCAATATTCTTTTACTCCAAAACGCTCGTATAGTTTTTGCTTGATGACGGTATCATGATCTGTGTTTCCGTGCGAAAGAACTTCAACCAACATGTCGGGCCATAAATAGCTCCATCATGTATAATAGCAAGATTGGGTACGAATCAAAGAGCTAATAGGCTGGCTGTAATATGATAATGATTGATTCTGAAAAACATCTACTGAGAAGGTATATTCTTTAAAATCTCTCTCAGCTCTTTTTCCGATAGATTTCCTAATTCTGACTTATCGTATATTGTTAGCAAATAAACCTTTAACCGGAGTATTTGAACATGAGTTATTATTCTGGCTCCTCCGGACTTACCCTTTCCCTTTGATGTAATCGGTATTCTTATTTTGAAACAGCCCTTTCCTAACGAGGTGCCTTGCTCAGGGTCAAGAGCTAATGCCTCTATCAACGCAATGATTTCAGCTTTTAGCGAAGGATATTTTTTAATGAGATGCTTTGCCTGTCTTTTAAAATAGGGTGTAATCTCAACATCAA
>DPSB01000341.1 GCA_003537495.1 Cytophagales bacterium
TACAAGCCGTATTCAAAAAGTTTGGTTTTAACTTCTTTGTGCGAACGTTCCTGATACGCGCAATACCGTTGAATTTTTGCTACTGCTTCGGTGGGCGAAAGTCGCTTTTTGTTTTTGGGTTGTTCGAAATCGTCTTGATAGGCGCTACGCACAGGCATAGTCAAATATCGGCTTGTTGAAGCTTTCTTTCAAATAAAAAGTAGGCAGTTAGCAGGGTGCAGTAGGCAGTCGGGGTTAATATTTTTTGAAAGCAATAATCAGCGTCCTAAACTGCCGACTGCTATCTGCCAACTGCTTACTTCAAAAAAACTGTTACTTAATCAATCCCTTCGTTTTCAAAATACTGCCCACAAACTTGCGTTCATTTTCAGTGTTGAAAATTTTGAAAGGCAAATGAATGAGTTGGGCTTTATTTACAAACAAGAGGTAATAATCCTTGCCGGTTTTAGCGCGCTTAATCTGATCCCACTTTAGTGGCATGCCTTCGCGGGCATTTATTTTCATTACAATCTGCTGGCTGTTGATTTCGTAACTAAACCGCTCGAATAACATTTTGCCTTGCTCTAATTGTGTAACCCCATAAAACTGAATCCACCAGAACAAAAGATAGAGTGCAGCCCCGATAAACGCTCCGATAAACCACCAGATGCTCGGAATCCATAAGTAACAAAGACAAATCGCGAGTACAATCAAGCCTACCCACCACTGCTGCTGCAAAATGGATTTAAGTGCCATTTTGATGTACTCTTTCTTCTCTAACCGGTAATTGCGTGTTCTTACGATCATAATGCCTTGTCCTTAAAAAAATCAGGAGCGCAAAAATAATGGATTTGCCCGATTTATAGCTGAAAATAGTATAGCCTCAATTTTTAAGATACAAAGGCTGAATTTCATGTCTTAGGTTGATGGAATAGCTTAAGAAGCGACTATTTTTTACAGTTGTTCTTTCTGCTGGCCACTGCTTTGGAGCTGCGAAGGTGAGGGTGTGCATATTGAAGAAAACCAGGCATGAAATAGATGGTCAGCAAATAATATTTAAGTCGGTTCATATAGTAACTAGAGCCGTTAACCATTGTTGGGGAATGGCTTTTACAGAGAATCTACTTAACACTACAACATACTGCACATCAAATGATTACTTATACTTCTTTAATGCAGCTGGTCAGTCTACTGTTGTGTTTATAAGGAAGTAACTATAAGAAATCCGTTACATATCTGATTTTTTTTAAGGGCCAACTTGCGGGTAATGAACTGATTTTTTGATGAGAATGTTTTGCCACTTGTTGTATTTATAAAACAATAAGTATCATCTATGAAGAAATTACTCTACACTTTGATTTCACTCGTACTGGTACAGTCTATAAATGCACAGTCAAGCATCAACTAGATTGAAAACGAATTGATCATCTGGCTTAAACCAGATGTAAATGCATACGAATTTGCGAAAGAACGATTTGAAGGTATAAAGCCAAAAAAGCTATTGTCCCGAAGGTTGAACATTTGGCTATTTGAATTTAGTATAGTACGGATGCACAGCGCAATACAAAAAATGAATAGCCTAAAACTGAACAAGGGCGTAAAGTATGTGCAAAACAATCACATTGCCACAAGATCAGTTGAACCTGATGATGCAAAGTATGAAGATCAGTGGGCACCTGTCAAAATCAAGTTGCCAGACGCATGGGCCTACACCACAGGAGGTACTACACAAGATGGCGATGAGATCGTGATTGCAGTGATTGATCAGGGCTTGCGGGCACAGGCATCTTTGACATAAATTCGTTAACTTTGGTTGCTATGCTCAACGTGTTTTAACGTAAAACAAAAACAATACCGTTATGATAGCTGTAAAACCAATCAAAACGCTACTGTTGGCTTTGGCAATGATCTTTGTGATGGGCTGCGAACGCAATCCCGAAGTTATTGACGATACAGAAGAAATACCCGAAGGTTGGAAATCGCTGGATGAAATCGTAGGTAACCCTGCCTATCCTTCATTACAATTAACAGGTATAAGATGGAAGCTGATCGGGTTTGCCGATGAGGGAAAAAATATCATCAGACCGATAGCCAGTTCAACTTACATAATATCCTTTAGAGTGGATGGCCTTATAGACACAACTCAAATCCCCTCAGGTAAGTATTTACTTATGATAAAAGGAGAAACTACTGAAACTCTTTTGGTTGTAAAGCACCAATAACAAACTACCAAGGCCTGCACCATAGGTGTATTGTACTATTATTTTAAGAAAAGAATTTTACAAGCGGCAATTTCCATTCCTGATTTTTCCTCTATTTTTCGAATATACATTTCAATGAAATTTCTCGTTCCGGCATTCCTTCTTATAACCATCCATCTAGGGGCCCAGTCTATAAAATCCGACACAACATTTCTGGCTGAAGCAAAGAAAAATGCCATTGAACGTTACACCCAGGCTCTTCACTCTCAGTCGCATTTGATTAACGGTAGTCGGTATCTTGGTTCGGAGCTTCCTGATGGGCGCAATTACTCCACCAAAGAACATCCTTTCTATTCGCCTGACTGGGAGGATGGAACGGTACTTTATGATAGAGAGTGGTATCATGCGTCATTTCATTATGATATTACCACCCAAAACTTAATTACAGATTATTCGGGCGACTACATTCAGCTTGTACCTGAAAAGATAGAGCAATTTACACTTGGGAATCATCGGTTCATTAAGCTAAGAGAAGCAAACTTACCCCATGGGTTTTATGAAATTGCATACGATGGACCAACTCCGGTTTACATACGTTGGCAAAAAATTACTGAAACAAGATTTATAGACAATAAGATTATGCCTGAGTTTATCCCTAAAACAACCTATTTTATAAAGAAAAACAATGCATTCTACGAAGTAAAAAGTAAACGGTCAGTCCTTAGCCTTTTAGCAAATCATAAAGCTGAACTAAAAAAATTTCTTAGCTCGCAAAATCAATTCTTTTCTGAAAATCGTGGTTTTTTAATAACAGAAATGGCTCGGGTTTACGATAATCCTTCTGCTTTACTAGATAAAAACCGATGAGGCTTTTCATATCATTTATAGGAGT
>DPSB01000613.1 GCA_003537495.1 Cytophagales bacterium
CCGTCCACTTGGTTTTGATGTAGTCCATTGTTGAAGCCAGATTATCACCGGCTACTTTCAAATGTAAAAAACCACCCTCCTCACGGCTTTTAATGATGAGCAAAGGTTCTACTACGTTATGTAGCGATTGATAATTAAAGTCCTCTACCATGCCAATGATTTTACCATCTTCTTCGCCATGAAACCAGCGCACCTTCTTCCCTACCGGATCATCGCCCCAACCCATCAACCTGGCAGCAGCACGATTGCAAATAAATATATTATCAACATCTACATTGGCACCTGGTTCAAAATCGCGGCCAGCCAAAAGTTTTATACCCATGGTGTTAAAATAATCTTCGCCTGCTACAATCAGGTTAAATGCTTGTTGCTTCATGCCCTCTTCCGATTCGGCTAACATTACCGGGCCACCAATGCCCATACCTAAAACCTGATACGAAGTTGTAGCTGCTGATATTTTAGGATGTTGTAAAAATTCGTTTTTGATAGAAGTAAGTTGCTTCTGAACCAACGTGTCTTGCACCGGTAGAATGAGAATATTTTCCTGATTAAAACCGAGGTCTTTACTGCGCATAAAATTTATTTGATCGCGCATAAAGAATGTGCACACCACTACAAAAATAGAAATGGCAAACTGTACGGTAATCAAGGCCTTGCGCAAATGTTGGCTCGACTTCTGATTTTTGAATGAACCCTTCAGCGCACTGATAGTAGGAATGGCCGGCAAATAAAACGCAGGATACAACCCTGAGATTACACCAATACCCAACGCAATACCAATTGCCCCAAACAATAAGATTGGGTTATTGAAAAAATCAGGAACCAGATCTTTTTCTACAAGGCTATTGAACGATGAAAAGTTAAGCACGATTTGCACCAACGCTATCGCTACTATCAATGAAATAAAAGAAAGGAATACCGACTCGCCCAAAAATGAAAACACCAGCGACTTCTTACTGCCGCCCAATGTTTTTTTCATGGCAATTTCCGCTGCACGCTTTACCGATTTGGCAGTTGAAAGATTCATGTAATTGATACACGCCAGTAAAATGATAAATACGCCAATACCCGTAAAGGCATACACATATGCTTTGTTACCTGTGGGTTCGTCTGACTGCAAGGATGAATCGAAATGAATCTCAGCGAGCGGTTGTAAAATAGCACTGTATTGTCCGCCTACCTGATCGCCAAACGATTTAAAATATTTGGTGTAGATACCTGGAAATTTATCGTAGAAATTTTGCGGGTTGTAATTTTCCGGCATCAGAAAATACATGTACACATCGGGGTTCCAGAACGCTTCCGATTTTACTTCGCCCTTATCAACTACCCACTCGCGACTTTTGGACAGCCCCGAAAGCAGAAAATCAAATTTCATGTGGGTGTTATTTGGCAGATCTTCAATTACGCCCGTTACCTTCCACGACTCACCATCAATAATCAATGATTTGTCTAATGGATTTTCAACGCCAAAGTATCGTGCAGCGGTTGATTCCGTAAGCACTACCGCATGCAGATCGTTTAAACATGTAGCAGGATTACCAGCAATAAATTTATGATTGAAGACTTGCAAATACGTTGAATCGGTACGCACTACATCTTCTTCGTAATTCGAAACTTCTGTGCCATTGTGTTCATAACGGATCAACGTATGATCCCAGTTGTTGGCACGGGTTACGGCCTGTACTTCCGGAAACTCATCTTTAATGATAGCACCTAACTCGCGGGCAGCACGCGCCACGCGCACATCAATACCTGTAGCTTTTAAGTGACCACCGAGGCGATAGATGCGCTCGTGGTTGGCAAAGTGTTTATCGTACGTAAGATCATGTTGCAAAATAAGCAATAGGATAATGCTTACCGCGATGCCAAGTGCCAGGCCGGCAATATTGAGAACGGAGAAAAATTTATCTTTTAAGAAAACCCGAACGAAAAACTTAAGATGCGTTTTGAACATAGACCGGTTGTTTATACGGTAAAGCTGGCCCTGATTACAAGAACAATACCAGCCGGTAACTCCTGCTATTTTACTCGAATTTTGAGGCCTGCGGCCTTACTTGCCGCCCGCAACCGAACAGTGGTGTTGTAATAACGGGCAGGGCAAATTGGCATTGCGGATTGGGAAAGGGTGTTATATTTAGGAGTATAAGGGACAGAGTGGCTTAACAGACGCGATGTTGTGGCAATCCCTTTTCAACACACGGAACAAGCCCACAAGGTTTTCGTTTCCACAGTTAAACGGTGACCCTAAGCTAACTCAAATTCTCCAAATAGGACATTTGGACGTTTCATTAGGCAATGAAGGAATGAAAAAAGATAAAACTTGTAACACTGCTGCGAATAAAGATTCTTGTCATATCGCTTGGGCAGTTCAACCGTGGAGAGACTCACACTCACGTTTTTGGCAAATGGCATAACCGCTCAAACCCACCACGACACAAAAGCTATGGCAAGAGCCAAATCCCTACCGTACCGTAATACACGCAATTAGCTATAAAGGGATAAACTCAGAAATGCGCCACAAGTTGTCACAAGATTTTTTGTAAATTGACTTGAATCGTAACAAATGATTGATAGCCCTAAAATAGCCGAAATTATAAATACCTCTCCGAGTGTTGAACTTCTCCGACTAAGGAATAGAGAAGCCATTGTTGGTTTCCTTGTCAAGACTTTCAGCAACCTGCAAGGGAGCATTTCATCAGATGCAATACACAATCAGCTTGCAGACTATTTGGAGTTCAAGCAAATCGAAAATGACGATGAAAATGAAATAGAGTTGATTGATACCTATGAAGTAAAAGCCAAAAAATATATCCAGAGCTGGACAAATAAAGGTTTTTTAACGAACTATCAGGATGAACAGGGTGAAATATTTTATGAACTTTCATCGCACTCAAGCAGAACTATTGACTGGTTATCCAGTCTTAAAAAAGAGGAGTACATTGGAACAGAGTCTAAATTCAAGAGCATTTTTAGCCAATTGAAAGAATTGGTGGAATTTACTAATGATAATACTGAAAATAGAATTCAACTTCTTGAATCAAAGAAACTAGAAATTGAGCAGCAAATTCAAAGAATAAAAACAGGGGAAGATGTAAAAGTGTTTCAGGAGTATGAAATTGTCCCTCGTTTTAATCAGTTAAATCAATCTGCCAAAGAATTACTCTCTGACTTTAGAGAGGTCGAAGACAACTTTAAAGAAATTACAAAAGCGATTTACCAAAAGCACGCTGACGGAAGCTTGGCAAAAAGCGACATTCTAGAGTTCACCTTTGATGCTCTTGACGCGCTCAAGGAAAGTCAACAGGGCAAAAGTTTCTATGCTTTTTGGTCTTTCATTTTAAACCCAGACTTGCAAAAAGAATGGGAAACTTTAACTAAAGAATTATACAAGACGCTAGAAAAAAAATCCATTCCGGTAAACGACCAATTCCTCAAAGGAATGAAAAAACACTTACATGGTTCGGGCCAAAAGGTCTATAAAGCGAACGATAAAATGGCTGAGAAATTGAGTCGCATTATCCGCGAAAGTGAGAGTTCAAAATCAGAAGCCACTAAAAATATTATTCAAGAAATCAAGAAGCAACTTGTCGAATTAAGCAGGGCAAGGAAGAAACCAGAGTTTTCATTTGAACTGGAAACTGAAATTGAAATTAATCTTTCATTTGAACGAAAATTGACCACTCAACAAAGTGAAGAAATCACCTATACAAACAAACCAAGAATTGCAGACGACAGCATCACTTCTTCTAATCACCTAGGTAAGTTGTTTTCTCAATCAAATATTGACAAAGAATTGTTGCGAAAAAGAGTTAAAGACCTTTTGAAAGAAAAATCTCAAGCAACACTTTTAGACGTAATTGAAAATTATGGCGGGCTTGAAAAGGGCTTACCTGAACTCTTCGGGTATATCGGTATTGTAAAAGAATTTAAATGCAATATCAGTCCTGAGAAAACTCAAAGTATTGTATTTGATACTAAAAACCAGAAGCAAATTGTAATTCCTGTAATTATTTTGACCAAATGAGCAGTTTAGAGAAGCACGTTAGACCATACAGCAAAGCGATAGTAAGGTTACTCAAATCGACTGTTGAACGAAACTCAAACGTTTGGGATGATATAATCAATTATCGCAGTGAAATTCAAGAATACATCAGCCAAATTGGTTTGGAGCTAATCGTTAAGAAAGATGAGGGCTTTGCTTTTGTAAAACAATTTGAAGATAGCGAAGGCAACACACTGGGTTTAGTTCAAAGGCGTCAAATCGGCTTTGAAACATCAATCGTTCTTGTTGTACTGCGACAAAGTTTAGAAGAATTTGATAGTAACCCGACACAATTATCAACAGAGAAATTTATAACTGATTCTGAAATAAAAGATGAGTTGGAGTTGTTTTTACCTGAAAAATTTAACCGTGTAAAGTTCATCAATGATTTGAACAAGTACATCAATGGCGCAGTCGATTTAGGGTATTTGAAAGAGATCAGCAAAAAAGACAGCCAAACGAAATACCAAATTCACCGAATAATCAAGGAAAAAATAACACTGGATATATTGCAAGATTTTAAAACAAGGTTACACGGATATGTTGAGTCTGTTTAGTACAAGTTCGGATAAGGCGGGTTTCAGACTTCAATATATGGAAGTATTTAACTGGGGAACGTTTACTGAAAAGGTTTTCAGAATAAATCCGAAAGGAAATAATTCTCTATTGACCGGAGCAAACGCATCAGGAAAAAGCACGTACGTTGATGCACTACTTACTTTGATTGTTCCTGCAAAGAAAGATCGTTTCTACAATCAATCATCTGGAGTTGAGAAAAAAGGAGACCGCACCGAAGAAACCTATGTCTTAGGGCATTATGGAAATATCCAGGAGGAAGGAAAAAGCTCAACTTCTACACAGAAATTGCGTGACACAAATACATATTCCGTAATCCTTGCTTCTTTCTCAAATACCGATCAAAAGCAAATCACTCTGTTTCAGGTTCGCTGGTTTTCAAATAATGAATTAAGACGACAATTCGGAATTGCTCACGTTTCGCTAGACATAGAAAAGGATTTTAGCCTGTTTGACTCAAAAGGAAATTGGAAAAAGCGTTTAGAACAAACATACAACACAAACGTTTCTAAGAAGAAAATTGAATTCATTGAGGGGCCAACAGCTTATGCCGAAAGGATGTCAGACCTTTTTGGAATGCGATCCCCAAAAGCATTGTCTTTGTTCAATCAAGTTGTAGGTGTAAAAGTCCTGGAGGATTTAGATGATTTCATTAGAACAAATATGTTGGAAGAACAAGATTCGGAAACGGAATTTATTCAACTCAAGGAAAGCTTTTTGACCCTAATGGATGCTAAAACCAACATTGAAAAAGCCAAAGAGCAAATCAAACAGTTAATACCTATCAACGACATTGCAATAGCACTAACCAATATCCAAGTAGATTTGCTGCGATTGGAGAAATCAAAAGAAACAGCTGTATACTGGTTTTCTAAGAAAGGCGTTGAGTTGGGCGAAAAAGAATTAAGGAAGTGCAAAGATGAATTACAACAATTAAATGATGAGTTAGCTGAACTAAGAAGTAAGGAAGAGAATCTAAAACAAGATGAAAGAACAATTTCTATCTCAATTGAAAAAGATGAAGTGGGAAGCAAGATCAAAGATTTAGAAAAGGAAATCAAAAACCTTCAAACCTTAAAGGACAACAGAAGCAAGAAACTTGATGACTACAACAAAATAGTTCAAAGCATTAAGCTAATTTCAAATCCAAGCGAGGATACATTTATCACAAACCGAGAAGAAGCTAAGCAATTAAAACTAAATGCTCAACAAAATATTGATGATGAAAGTGAAAACCTTCGTGCCTTAAAAAACAAAGAGGATGAATTAACAAACTCTACCAATGATTTGGTCAGTATGATTCAGACACTTCAAAAAAACAAAAACAATATCGCTGGTCGTGAGGCAGAAATACGTGATGAAATTATTACAGAAATTGGAGCCAACAGAGAAGAAATCCCTTTCATTGGCGAACTCATTAAGGTAAAAGAAGATGAAACGAAGTGGGAATCCTCTATTGAAAAGGTTCTTCATAATTTTGCTCTGCGACTGATTGTTCCGGCTAAGCACTACTCAAAAGTCAATCAGTACGTAAACAACAATAATTTGCGAGGAAGGATTCGCTATGACAAATACGAAAAGCAAGATTATCTCAAAAATCTGGCTCAAAAGGATATTAACGAGAAATCTTTAGTTAATAAGATCGACATAAAGCCTAAAACGCAGTATTATGACTGGATTGAAGAATATCTACAAAGTCAATTTGATTTTGTTTGCGTAGATAATCTTGCCGAGTTTGAACGCCATTCAGAAATGGCAATCACTCAAAACGGGCTTATAAAATTCAAAAAAGGTAAACATGAAAAAGACGACAGACCACATATTTCAAGAAAAGAAAACTATGTTTTGGGGTGGGACAACAAAGAGAAGATTGCCACTTTTAAAAAAGAGCTAATAACGCTTCAAAGCCAGCAAACCGAGAATAGAAAGGCGATTACAAAGAAAATTTCAGACATAAAAGATTTAGGATCATACAAAGATGAATGTCACAATCTGTTTTCAAAATTTGATAAATACGATGACATAAACTGGCAAGATTATGCCAATGAACTACTTGAAAAGGAAAGACAGAAATCAGATTTAGAAAAAACCAATGACCGAGTTAAGAAGTTACAAGAACAATTGGAAGCTGTTCAGAAAAATCTAAAACAACTTTCGGAAGGTGATATTTTTAATAAAGGCCAAGAAATATTTAAAAAAAACCAACAAGTTGAAGATGTTGAAAAAGTTATAAAAAGTAACAAGGCTATTCTTGATCCATTAGGGAACATTGACGTCCATCAGTTTGAAACCCAAAATGCAGATTTATTGGGTATTGAATACGCAAACTTTGAATCAAGTCGCACTAAACTTCAAAGTGAAAATTCAAAAGAAACAAGAGAGCTAGAAAAACAGAAAGCGGAAAAAGAAAGTGAAGTAAGAATTAAAATAAACGACTTTAAACAGCCGACAGAAGAAATTACTAATAAATTCAAAGATTGGCGTTCTGATGCGAACTCACTGCCAGATTCAATACATCTAGATTTAATTAGTGGATATCAGGAGAGGTTAAGAATTCTTCAAAGAGATGACCTTCCAAGATTCGAAACAAAGTTTAATAACTACCTTCAAGAAACCATTACTAACAAAGTAGGTGATTTCAGAATGTTCTTTGAGAACTGGTCTGATTCAATTAGAGAAAATATCAAACACTTGAATGACTCTTTGAAAGAAATTGATTTTAAAAACAAACCTCAAACCTATATTCAGCTTGTTGCCCCAAATAAAATCAGTGATGAAGTAAAAGAGTTTAGAAATTTACTGAACGCTGCAATTCCAAATATCAGAGAAGTTGACGCCTCCATAGATGGAAGAAGAAACCACTTCTTTAATCATATTGAACCGTTAATTTCAAAATTAGACAAAGAAGAATGGCGCAAGAAAGTAATGGACGTTCGCTCTTGGTTTACTTACAAAGCCGAAGAATTTTACAAAGAAACAAACGCCAAATTCAAGACCTATGAAGCA
>DPSB01000106.1 GCA_003537495.1 Cytophagales bacterium
ATTTAGTGGTTGTTCAATTTTAATATTCGTTCTTTCCATCGAGGTCATCGATTAAAAGACCTTTTGTTTTATTCAGAATGCTGGAAAAGAAATCGGATGTAGATTTTTTCTCTTTCACTTTTACGGGCTGCTTCTGATTTACTTTGTCCTTATACCTTTCTTCGCGTTCGTCCAATGAACGGAAACCAGAAAGTACCAATCCCACAGCAGTGGCATACATTGGGCTCTTCACTGCTTCAAGTTTGCTTTTACCTAAATGCTCGTTCGGGTAACCAATGCGGGCATCCATACCGGTCATATATTCAACCAATTGTTTCAGGCAACTGAGTTGCGAACCACCACCGGTAATTACAATACCGCCAGCCAACCGGTTTTCATAACCTGAGTTAATGATTTCGGTGTGACACATTTCAATAATCTCTTCCATGCGAGCTTGAATAATGCTGGAAAGATTTTTTACTGAAATTTCTTTTGCTGTTCTGTTGCGAATACCGGGAATGGAAACAATCTCGTTCGGGCTTGCTTCTTCGGCAATAGCTTTACCAAAACGGGTTTTCAATTGTTCGGCTTGTTTAGCCATCACCATTAATCCGTGTTGAATATCGGTTGTAAGAATATTTCCTCCGAAAGGAATTACAGCTGTATGCCTGATGATGTTGTCATGAAACACGGCAATGTCAGTTGTGCCACCGCCAATGTCAATCAAACAAACCCCGGCTTCTTTCTCTTCTTCGCTCAACACCGCAAGGCTTGACGCTAACGGTTCGAGAATCAAATCATCAATTTCCAAACCACCCCTGCGCACACATTTATTAATATTGTTGATGGCGCTGGTTTGTGCGGTGATGATGTGGAAGTCGGCTTCGAGTTTTACACCGCTCATACCTACCGGATCTTTGATGCCTTCTTCATAATCCACAATATAATCTTGTGGCATTACGTGAATAATCTCGCTACCTGGCGGAATAACAATTCGGTACATGTCTTCCGTTAAACGGTTTACATCTTCAATGCTTACCTCATCTTCTTTAGAAGTACGGGTTATGCTGCCATGATGAATTGAACTGCGGATATGCTGACCCGCAATACCCACATTCACCACACCAATATCAATACCCGACATGTTGCTTGCTTCTTTGATAGCTTTATCAATAGCAAAAACAGTTTTATCAATATTGGTAACAATACCTTTTATTACTCCTTCCGATTCGGCTTTACCCATGCCCAGCACTTCGAGTTTGCCAAATTCGTTTTTACGGCCAACTATGGCGCAGATCTTGGTTGTTCCGATATCCAGACCTACTACTATTTTTTCGTTTTCCATGACTTTAATCTGTGTTAGTGGTTGTTAGATGTTTGGTGTTATATAGATTAAAAAGTTACTCTGCTATTATTTGTCCTTCATATTCCAGACTTACCCGTTCGTATTTTGTCCAGCCACGCGTAGGTAAAATCTCCTTGTAAAAAATCATCAACTTCCGAAACTTGTTTTCAATATCTGTTGGCTTTCCAAATTCAACCAACTGACCTGTAACCTGCGGAAGAATGGTAATCTTTCCCTGGCTGTTGATATCCAATTGTGCTACCTGTGCTTTCCAGAACTTTTCGTCATTAATAAATTCTATCATCTCCATCAACTTCTTGCCCTCTTCATGCTTGCTCAGATCACCCATCTCGATCAATTGTTTGGCATAACCACCGCTTATCAGTACAACACGCGAAGTATATTTATCCGATACCGACATGACCACACCATCTTCTGCGATATAAGCATCGGGTGCATCTGATCGAACAATACGCGCTATGGGTCTTCTCAATTCTACATTCACTACCAGATTACCTTTTAGGTCGCCATACAAATCGGCATCCAGAATGTGTTTATCTTGTTTTAATTTTTTTTCGATGGCACGCAAATCAACATGATCCAGGCTTGTTCCTTTAATGGATTGACCGCTACCTTCAACCAATCGCAACACATCGGCTTCATCCATAAAATGGTTTTCGCGCGAGTTGTCGAGTTCAATCACAATATCCTTACAAACCAAACTATTCATTTTGCGTTCGCTGAAAGCAATCAGGAATGAAATAGCTAACAACGCTACCGCTACTTTTATTTCTTTCCGTATGTTCAACTTCCACTTCATTGTTTATCTTTTATTCAACATTTCTTTAATTGGTTTTACAAACGTATCGATATCGCCAGCACCTATTGTGGCCAATACTTCTATATCCAGGGCCTCCAGCTTTTGCAAAATATCTTGTTTGGAGCATCTGATTTTTACGGGGCTGGTAATGTCTTTAAATAACATATCTGAAGTAATGCCGGGTATGGGTTCTTCACGAGCCGGATAGATGTCCATCAATAATACTTCATCAGCCAGACTTAAACTTTTCGAAAAACCTTCTGCAAAATCGCGCGTACGCGTGAACAAGTGCGGTTGAAAGATTACAGTAATCTTTTTGCCCTTGTACATTTCCTTTAAAGATTTAAGAAAGGCTTCAATCTCTGTGGGATGATGCGCGTAGTCATCGATATAAACCAAATCATTTCTGCGGATAACAAATTCGAATCTGCGCTTAACACCACGGAATGATTCAAGGGCTTCGCGAATGGTTTTGTCATCCACACCAAACTTGCGTGCTACCAGAATAGCCGCAATGGCATTTTCCATGTTATGAAAACCAGGGACACCGAGCTTTATCTTGTCGAACTTCCTGTCCAATCCCAGGAGGTCGAACTCAAAAAATCCGTCCCGACTAATCGGAACAATGTTGCCGGCAAAAAACTGTCCCCGGCTCATACCATAGGTTTCTTTATTTACGTGTTGAATCTCATTCGCCAACAAAGCAATTGATTCATGCAGTATCAGATTTCCTTTGCGGATAATCTGATTCATAAATTCTTTATAGGAACTGAGCATCTGCAAATGATCGCCATAAATATCCAGGTGATCGGCATCGGCAGAAGTTACCACAGCCGTATGCGGAAATAATCTCAAGAAAGAACGATCAAACTCATCAGCTTCAGCAACAACCAGCGTATCTTTATTTACCTCACCCTGCATCACCAGATTTGATTCGTAGTTGGCTGTAATGCCTCCTAAGAAAGCAACCATATCTTTACCAGCTGATTTCAAAATATGCGCAATGAGCGAGGATGTAGTCGTTTTACCATGTGTACCTGCAACAGCAATGGTTTTATAATTTTTAGTAAGCAACCCTAAAACTTCTGAGCGTTTCAGAATGGTATAGCCTTGTGTTTTCAGGTAGTTATGTTCTACATGATTTTTAGGAATAGCCGGAGTAAACACAACCAACGTTTTCTCTTTGCTGATGTAACCCGGAATAAACTCTACTTTATCCTCAAAGTGAATTTCCATTCCTTCTGCAATCAACTCATGCGTAAGTGGAGTTGGTGTACGATCGTAACCCGCCACGCGCATGCCTTTGTGCTTGAACCAACGCGCCAATGCACTCATGCCGATTCCGCCAATGCCTAAGAAATAAATACTATCGTATTGATCCAGTTTCACAACTATTTTATAATCAGTTTTTCAATTTCATTTACTATTTCCTCAGTAGCCTTAGGTTTACCCAGTTTGGCGATATTCTTGCGGAGTGCTTCGCATTGCTGTTCGTCATAAATCAACTTCAGCGATTCATCTACCAGTTTTGATTTCGCCTCTACATCTTTTATCATTCTTGCAGCCTCGGCACTTACCAGCGTAAGGGCATTCTTGGTTTGATGATCTTCGGCTACATTGGGCGATGGCACCAATATACTTGGGCGTTTGGCTAAACATAATTCGGAGATGGCCAACGCACCCGCGCGTGAGATCACTACATCGGAAGCGGCATAAGCCAAATCTATTTGCTTCAGGAAATCATAAATCCGGATTCTGCGCAGATCTTTATTTTGCACCTGAGCCGTTACACTTTCATAATAGGCTTTTCCGGTTTGCCAGATTACCTGCACCCGCGAATCAATCAACTTATCTATACCTGCCAATACACTTTCATTAATTGTTCGTGCACCCAAGCTTCCACCTAAAATCAAAAGTGTTTTTTCTTTATCGGTAAACCCAAAGTGATTCATTGCTTTTTCCTTCTTGGAATCCAGATCGATAATATCCTTACGTACAGGATTACCGGTAAGGATTACACTATCCTTAGGAAAATACTTATCCATCCCAGAATATGCCACACATATACGCTGCACTTTATCAGCTACTTGTTTATTGGTAAGGCCAGCGTAAGAATTTTGTTCCTGAATTAAAGAAGGAATTTTATTTCGGGTTGATGCCAACAGCATGGGGCCACTGGCATAGCCACCCGTACCAATAACGGCATGTGGTTTAAAGCTTTTTATAATACTACGTGCTTTGAAATAACTAGAGATAAGTTTAAAAGGAAACAACAGGTTTGAAAAAGTAAGCTTGCGTTGCAAACCACTTATCCACAAACCCACAATTTTATACCCGGCTTCTGGTACGCGTGTCATCTCCATGCGACCTTCGGCACCAACAAATAAAATCTCAGCATCGGCATGGCGAATCTTAAACTCATTGGCAATTGCCAATGCAGGAAAGATGTGGCCGCCTGTTCCGCCACCGGATATAATTAGTCGATATGGTTTTGCTGTACTCAAGTATTATGCTGCTTTTGCGTCTAAATCTTTTTCTTTCAATTTCTCTTCGCCAGCCACTTTATGCTGACCCCAGTTTTGTTCTTGTTCGCCTCGGCTTACACTTAATATTATACCAACAGATAAACCTGTAAACACCATTGCAGTGCCTCCCATACTAATCAGTGGTAACGGCTGACCAGTAATCGGCCCAAGCCCAACCACAACACCCATGTTTACCATAGCCTGACAGACGAGATCGAACGCGAGACCGGCAGAGAGCAATCCACCAAATGCCCGTTCACTATTATAAGCGGCCTTCATACCGCGATGCAGCAATATGAGGTAAAGCGTGAGCACGACTATTCCACCAATTAAACCGTACTCTTCAATTACAATGGCATACACAAAATCAGAATAAGGATGCGGCAAAATATTTCTTTGCTCACTGTTGCCTGGCCCCTTTCCAAAAAAACCACCAGTAGCCACAGCAATCATTCCGTGTTGTGCCTGAAAGGGAAGTTCTTTACCTTCCACCACATACGAATAAAAATTCTTTACTCGACTGATAGCAGTTTCTAAACGTTGGCCGAAATAAAGACCAGCCGAACCTGAAAGTAAACCAATCAGTACCAACATGGCGAGATACCGAACTGGTACGCGACCGATGAACATGATTAACATACAGGTTGCAAATACCAGTATGGCCGTTGATAAATTGGTTAAAGCAATCAAGCCGCAAATAACACCGCACCAGATAAGAATGGGTATTAATGAATCCTTGATGTCGTCTATATTCTGTTGCTTTTTAGAAAGCATACTGGCGAGATTGATAATTAACGCGAGACTGGCGAAGTCAGACGGCTGAAACGAACCAAACACCGGAATAGAAATCCAACGGTTAGCACCGTTAATACTTACACCATTCGTGAACGTGTAAATCAAAAGCGGAACACTTACCCACAAAGCAAGGCGCGATATTTTAGAGTAATACCGGTAATCAATTTTATGTGCAAACCACATGGCAGCCAAACCTAAAAACACCATAAAGGTGTGCTTAATTAAAAATGCTTCGGGACTGGTTGAACGTTTATACGCCAATGTTCCGATTGAACTATACACTACTAAAATGCTGATCAGCGAAAGCGCAAACACTACTGCCCAAATGACTTTATCACCTTGCAGGTTTTTATCAGCCCAATCTTTAATTTTACTTAGTCCCATTGTTTAAGTAGTTACGATTCCACTTCCCGTTTCAACTCCAACACGGCTTCTCTAAACTGATTGCCTCTATCTTCATAGTTTTTAAATAAATCGAAACTGGCGCATGCCGGTGAAAGCAATACCACATCACCTTTTCTGGCAGACTCCAAGGCCAAGCGTACCAACTCTTTTACGGTTTGCGTCTCTTTTATTTCTGGAACCAGGCCTCCAAAAAAAGACTTCAATTTATTGTTATCCTTACCGAGGCAGATTAACGTTTTTACTTTCTGCACAACGTCTGCCTTAATAATGTTATAATCGTTTCCTTTATCAATACCTCCGGCAATCCAGATTAATGGTT
>DPSB01000571.1 GCA_003537495.1 Cytophagales bacterium
ACTTTAGCCTCTTCATCAAAATATTGTTCCGAAACTTCTTCAGTTAATAGGCCCTTATTATAAAGTGTAAGAAATATTTCCTGCGAAGTTTGATGATGAATCGGTTCGCTGGTGCGATGATAAATATCGAAAGACATACCCAGCTTACCGAAGCAATCGCGAATTAACGCATCGTATTTATCGATGATGGCTTTAGGGGTGGTGTTCTCCTTCAGCGCCTGGTTAGGAATAGCGGTGCCATGCTCATCGCTGCCACACACAAAAATTACATCTTTGCCAGTTAGGCGCAGGTAGCGAACATAAACATCGGCAGGAATGTAAGCGCCAGCTAGGTGGCCAATATGCTTAGGCCCATTGGCATATGGCAAAGCTGCGGTAACGGTATAACGGTTGTATGTTGTGCTCATTAAGGCTGTTTAAAAACAGGCCACAAAGATGCAAAATGATACCGAAAAAAGTGGCTATTTACTTCTGCGCCTGGAGGAATAGTACCGCTCTAACGCATCTTTTCCGCCTGTCTCTGTTGCGGCTTTATCACGCATCTCTTTTACTTTAAGACGATCGCGCTCATCTTCATCGCGTTTAGCCAGAATAGGTTGCAGGTTATTGGGGAAGAGTACCAGAAATTTACTTCCCTTTTCGGTGGTGTGCATCAAGAATATCTCACCACCAAGTTTATGTGCCGACAGTTTAGTTAGATAAAGGCCTATGCCACCAGTCTCCGATCGCTCAGAGGCTCGTACAAAAAGGTGAAAAACCCGTTCCCTGTCTTTAGCTTCAATTCCTATTCCATTGTCTTCCACAGACATCATCACATGATCGGCATCGTACTTACCCACTTCAATTTTAATAAAGGGGTCAATACGGTCGGAGGTATTATAAAACTTGATCGCATTATTCACCAGATTTTCCAACACAATGGCTACCAGGTCAGGATCCGAATTCAAGACTACATTGTCAACCTCTGAGTATTCAATTTTCATCCGTGCTGGTAAATGCTGGATCTTGCGCAGTACCTCTTGCATAATCGAATTAAAATTGACGGGGCGGGTAACCAGCACGGCATGGTTTATCTGGCTTACCATCAGCAACCGCGTAAGAATAGAGTTCAACTTTTCTGCGGTAAGGTCTAATCGTTTTAGATAGTCAAGTGCCAGCGGATCTTTTACATCCATTTGTGCCACGTTACAAACACCTTTCAGGGTTACTAGCGGTCCGCGTATATCATGCGCAGTGCGGTAGATGTAATTATCAAGTTCTTCATTTACATCCTGCAGCATGGTGTTGGAGTCTACAAGGTCTATAGTTTTTTCGCGCACCCGTATATCCAATTCTTCATTAGTCTTAGTCAATTCTTTATTTTGCCGTTCGATAATACGTTTTGCTTCACTTAGGGCATTGTTATGTTTTTGTTGTCGTCTGTTAGCCCAAACCAATACACCGGCTAAGGATGCAATGAGTACAGTAACCAATACTATAAATATATATTGCAATCGCTGCTTTTCGATTTGCTCATCTTTAAGCTTAATGTTTTCGTTGATGAGTTGGATTGTTTTAAGGTTTTCGCGCTGTTCATAGTTGGTTTGAATGGTAGCGAGATTCTTGAGTAAATCGCCACTATAAATACTATCCTTAAGATTGATATATCTTCCCTGAAATAATGCTTGATTCTGAAAATCATTGACCAATCCGTAACTCTTTGATGACTCCTTGTAAATATCAAGGCGTAATTCAGTAAACCCATAATTCTCAGCAAGGGTATTTGCCTCAAAAAGGTAATTCAGGCTTTTCGTGTAGTCGCCTCGCTCGTTCTCAAGTTTTGCAAAGGCAAATAAATTTTCAGTCCAATATCTATAATCGTTTTGCTCTTTTGCTATATCAAAAGAAATTGTCAGATGCTTTTCAGCATTTTTTAAATCTCTTTGACCAAGGTAACCCACTCCAAAGACAAAATTGGCCTCCTTAAGCACATTTTTAGAACAATTATCGCCACAAGAATTCAATGCCCGTTCAACAGAACGGATAGCATCATCTGGCCTTTGAAGTTGATTATAACATAAGCCAATATTTGTGAGAATGCGTTCAATGTCAGCTGTATCTTTTAATTCATCCTTAATTGTTAGTGCCTGCACGTAATGATAAAGTGCGCGCTGATAATTCCTTAACTTAAAGTAAACTAGACCTATATTGTTATGAGAATTGCCTATTGGCCTTTTATCACCCTCTTCTTCACGCAATATCAAAGACTTAAAGTGGTAACTAAGGGCTGAGTCGTAATTACCCTTGTACATATAGGAGATACCTGCATTGTTCAGTATAAATTTAATTTGTGGCTTTAGTGCAGGATAGCGCACGACATTTCTTCTTGCTATTGCCAGTACCCGGTTAAGGATCTCAATTACCTCATCATTCCGACCAAGATCATCTAATGAATACGCCACTAATCTTCCGCTCTCTACAATCTTAACACTATCGCCAAGGGCTTCAGCTTGATTGTAAGCAAGCCGTGCATAGTCTAGGGCCTTTTGAAATTCAGGACGATATTCAAAATGCAACTTTACTAAAACGCTGTATCGGGTTGTATCCTTAGTACTAGGAAGGAGACGCTCCAGGGAGTCTGTTCTTTGTTTGTTCTGAGACAGGAGGTCGGAAGAGTCAATCCCCACCAAAGTCCAGGTAAGGAGTAGTAGTTTAAAATACTTAAAAAGGTTACGGCACATATGTAAGTTGACGTATCAAAATAAAAAAATTAAGTTCTAACCAGCCACCACCTTTGCATCATCAAAGAAAAAAGTAAAATACAAATTAAAATCATGTAAACAATCTGAAACTCTAACTTAAACTACACTTTAACCATTTAAATACGTCATGAAAAAATTCTTTGCTATCATTCTAATCACTTCCCTCTCTACAATTGCAATCACTTCTTGTACTGAAGAGGATGTTGCACCACAAACTGAGACTATGAACAATGGAGGTTCTCCAATCAAAGAAGGTTAATGAACGTTAATGAACCCTTAATATAATTAGCTGCCAATCTTCAAATAATTTAAACATCAATAAATTAAAATCATGAAAAAACTAATCGCTATTATCCTTTTCGCGATTTGACCTACTGTGGTTGCAAAATGAACAAGCATCACACCCATTACCCCTTTACCAAGATAGGAAAGCTTTTCTTCTGAGTGTGA
>DPSB01000631.1 GCA_003537495.1 Cytophagales bacterium
AGAAACTAAGAAAGAGCCCGCACCAGTTGCTGGTGGAGGTCCACGTGCACATGAAGTTACTGTGCGTTACGATGGTCAGGAATATAAATTTGTAGTTGAACCGAAGCGTACCATTCTGGAAACCGCATTGGATAATGGAATTGATTTACCGTATTCCTGCCAAAGTGGTTTGTGTACCGCCTGCCGAGGCAAAGCGCTTAGTGGGCAAGTTAAGTTAGATGAAGAAGAGGGACTTTCTCAATCGGAAAGAGCAGAAGGTTATGTGCTCACGTGCGTGGGCCATCCTATGACTGACGATGTAGTGATTGAGATTGGCTAACCGTTAGTATGCACGATCTACCGTACCTGATCCGTACACTTTCTTGGTTACGTTTTTAGTGTTGCCTTTATGTTTGATAGAGCCGCTACCCAAAACCGTAGCATCTAATGATGCAGAGGCGGTAAGTTCGCAAGCACCAGAGCCACTCATTTTTACTTTAGCATTTTCAAGTTCGCAGGCGTAACCATTAAGTGTTCCGCTACCGCTCATTACAATATCGTTGGTAGAGGCATAACCTTTCAAGGTAACATTGCCCGAACCACTGATTTCGGTTTTTACATTGTTGCCTTTAATGTCTAATTCAATAGCACCACTTCCAGATACAGCGAGGTTGATATAATCGGCTGCGATAGAGTTTTCAGAAATAATTTTACCACCGCCATTTACCTGTAGTTCGTTCAGGTTCTTTACGCTTACCATAATTTTCATGGTAGGGCGGATTTTTATATCGTCAATCTTAGACCAGATACTTTTGTTCGGGTTGTCTGGTTTACGCTCCACATTTACCAGCAACACACCGTTTTCAACTTTTACCGTTGTCAGTTCCCAGATTTCAGTCAAGGCTTCCACAATAACTTCCTGTTTGTTGGTTTGCTTTACATAAACGGTATAGTTCGAGTTCACATAAATGCTTTTAAACTCCGGAAGCTCTAACGTTTTTTTAGTGGTTTGAGCGAATGTGAATGACGCTATGGATAATAATACCAGTGAAACCAGAATAATGGCGAAAATGAAGTTGATCTTTCTCATCTTAATTGATTAGGATTGCCAAACTGCAAAGCTTTACACATTGCAGAAGTGATAATTCGATAAAGGTACCAGCAGCCGGATAAAATGACTAAACCGGGGTTAAACTTATCCTGCCAATGTTATTTTTTCTTAAAAATGTATCGGAAAAGCACCAGGAAAAGGGCTAATCCAACGCACATCAGGAAAAAAACCATGGGGGTAACTAATTTAACAGCGTGCATAAAGAGTTATTTAAAGCCTGATTCTTGCCTGAAATTTAAGATCATTCCGCGTATTTCCGTTAATGGTTTCGCTACCCGAACCAATCGAATCGGTATTGGAATAAGTGGTGCGAGCCCACCGCAACCAAATCGCAACCGAGGGCGAAACAGTGTATTGAACCAGTATATAACTGCGCACACCCACCCCATAATAAGCCGGAAATGAGAATGCCAGCCACACATCCTTCTCAAAAACATAGAGTCGGTTGTTTGAATCATCGGTATCGAAAAGACTTTATCGGGCGTTAATAACAACCTTACTTTTTTGAAAAGTAATATCCTGAATTAAAGCCAGGCCTCCGGTTTTAACACCAGTATGTTCGTAACTACTGAATTGGGCTCTTGTTCGCAGCGACAGGGTTGGAGTGGCCTGGTAATCGGCATTTATCCAGTAGTTGCGCTTGGTGCCATTGGTGGTAGTGTAGAGGTTAGATTCAATGGATTGATTTCTGATTTTGTTCTCTTCGCGCATTTGTGCAAAGAAACTTACATGGCGCGAGGGTTTGTAATTAAATCGAAGCAACCACTCATGGCCTTGCGATGGGCTATATCCGCGGTAACGCAGCCAATTAAACTTAAACCAATCGAAGTAGCCACTGGTCCAGTACTTTTTGTTGAAGGTGTATTTCCAACCCCAATACAGCGCTTGTTCGTTCTGAGGTGTGGAATTTTCGCTAATGGCATTGCTGTAAAAGGTGTGGTAGTTTCGGCTATAATTTCGATACAGTACGGCTACATCCAGCGCGCTGGTAAGGCTGATAATACTACCGGCAATGGCAGACACACCTTTAGAAAAGGTATAGGCTGCTTCGCTGAATAACGACACATTGCGGTAAGCATAATTGACATAAAAACTACCATTGGTGTTGGTACTACCATTAAAGTAGAATTGATTATATGGAGTAGCATTGCGCTGTAGCGGAACACTAAACCGGGTATGATGAAGTATTAAGCCGGCATCCAGGCGTTTATGTGAAATGGACAATACAGCTGCCGCATTGCTTTCTTGCACTGTATTCTGGTTATCCATTTCATTGCGGGTGCGGTGCAGCCCGGTTGTACTTAACGATGAGATTCCCCACGCACCTGTTGAATCTGTTTGCAGATTACCATCGCGCCAACGTGTGGAATAAAATCCATGAAGTGTAACCAATCTTGTAGCTTGATAACTTACAGCCGCGCCTCTGAAGTATCCGGCTTCGTAAGCGGAAGTATAAGGCATAAAGCCAATGTTTGCTCTGCGGGTGGTAGATACAGCTTCAGCATTTTTCCCAATTCCAAAAGCTGAACCCAGCACAAGTCCTTGCCCGAACTGTGCCTGGTAGTCGCCAATAATCAGATTCTTGAGTTTATTTTTATTCAACACTTGTGCATGGAATGAAAGGAATCCGGAACCATATTGTTTTCGCTCGGGTGCCCATTCTATTTTTTCCCCGGCATCTTTTTCGGCTGTAAAACCTAAGCTGAAATCGCCCGGCCTGCTGGTGCGAAAGCGCATGTACATTCTATCGGGTGAACCGTGATAGCGACTTGCATCGGATGTGGTGTTCAGGTAACCCACTTTATCTTCCAGTGTTCTGTCGTACCGAAGTATCAGGTAATTATTACGTTCGTTAAAAATCCTGGCGAGCAATGATTTGTTAAGTGCGTTTTGCGGATCGGTAATGGTTACAAATGAAATCAGTCGTTCAAAGGTTTGCCGATCAATCTGAGGGATAGCTTGTAATTCGTAAAGCGAGACAAACGGCCCGGCTGAGGTGCGATAATCCAGAATAGCCTGCACTTGTAATTCGTTCAGGATGTATAAGGTGCGCAACTGCTCGGCTGTTATTTGATTCAGGTCGGCCGGATGCGAAAGTAACAATGCGAGGTTTTCGTATAGCTCTTCGTAGTTAAAGTCTTCATCTTGTCCGGCAAGTAGTTCATCTACAAGTTTCTCTAAATCAACTTCTTTTCGAATTATATCTTGTGCAAGACAAAGCGTGTTGGCTGTTACTACTACTGCAAGAAAAAAAGCCTTCATACTTTCTTGCGATTAAATTTATACGTAACCGATGCCTGGTGACTGGCTCCTGTTATGGCGTTGAATTGAATGGCATAATCCGCCTGAAGTAATTTTCGGTTTGCACCTAATCCAAAAAATCCACTGGTGGGTTGAAGGTTAAAACCCGTACGGGCAAAAAATTTGCTTTTGAATTCATATTCCAAACCTGTGCGCCAGGTAGCCGGAAACAATAAATCTTTTTCCAATTCTGTTGCGGCAAGTAGTTTATCGCTTAAACGAAAGGTAAGGCCTGCCGTTAAACGCGTGGGTAACGCTTCTTTTTCATTTTCGAAATCAATTTGTGATTGGGTAAGATTGGTAATACTGGCTGAAATATAGATTACATCGGTAAGTTGAGTAATGCCACCAAAGTCAAAGCTTATTGCTCTGCGTGTACCAAAACCCTGCGCCTGATATTGTATGTAGTTTATTTTTGCACCAAGCGAAGTGTTACCAAACTTATTGCTGAAACCAGTGCTTACTACATGCTCGTTATAAATATCATCGCCAAACCGAAATGCACCGGCTGAAATTACACCAAACCGAAGTGGTGCATTGAAAACAAATGCCATACGATTGGCGTAGGCAAGCCGGGACTGGATATGATAGGCGGCCGAAGCCGTTGTTTCAGTTAACAAACCGATTGAACCTACATTGTTGAATAGGCCCCATTCGTAAACTAACCCGTTGGTAGCATTGCCCATGCCTAATCCACGCGCGCCCATCTGTGTGGAGATGCTTTGCGCAATTGCTATCTTTACAATTGCAAATGAAAACAGCAAGATCAACAATCGTTTTACAAGCCTGGGTTTATGTAACTAAGTTACTTTTTTTTGTGACTTTTCTCCTCGCAAACACAGAAATCTATTCGCAGGAGGTAAAAGAGTACTATGCCACGGGCGAGTTAAAAGCGGTTGGGATTAAAAAGGATGAACTGAAATCAGGCTTATGGACTTATTATTATCCCAATGGCCAACAAAGCGCTATTGAGAATTTTTCAGATGGGTTTCTAAACGGAGAAGTGATTTATTATTACCCAACCGGAGTACTGCAAGGCAAAGAAAATTGGCGTACTGGTACTTTGGTTGATTCTGCCTGGTATTACCATCCCTCCGGCAAGTTGCATCGCAAAGGAAAATACGATCATAGCGAATACTCTGGCAAATGGATTTATTTTTTTGAGAATGGAAAAATAGAGCGTGTAGTGAACTATGAATTTGGTATGCCTGAAGGTGTAACACAAGTTTATAACGAAACCGGCATCCTGATTCAGGAAGGTTATT
>DPSB01000633.1 GCA_003537495.1 Cytophagales bacterium
GAAAACGCTTAACACCATCCAATCCAAAACTATTGTATTTGTAACCGGAGCCTTTGTTTCAAACCGTGGCTGGGCCGAATGGCAAAACTACTTCGAACAAAAAGGCTATAAAACCTACGCCCCGGCCTGGCCACATAAAGAAGGTTCACCGGCCGATCTTCGGGCTAACCATCCCGGTAACACAGCCCTTGCAGATTTAACCATAGCTGAGTTGGTTGAACACTATGCGCAATTTGTAAACAACCTTCCCGAAAGACCCATCCTTATCGGGCATTCGTTTGGCGGACTGATAAGCCAGATTTTATTAAATCGTGGATTAGCAGCAAGTGCCATCGTGTTACATTCTGTTCCTCCGCAAGGAATTATTCCATTCGAGTTTTCATTCTTAAAATCAACCTGGGGTGCATTGGGATTATTTACTTCTCTTAAAAAGACATACTTAATGCCGTTCGAAACCTGGCAATATGCTTTTGTAAATGGTATGAGTTTGGCCGATCAAAAGAAAGCGTATGAGGAAAGTACAATTCCAGAGTCGAAGCGTGTGGCACGTGGCGGATTAACGTCAGCAGCGCGTGTGGATTTTAAAAAGGCACATGCTCCATTATTAATGATTGCCGGTAAGAATGACAATATTATTCCGGCTTCACTAAATAAACGCAACTTTAATCGCTACGCGGATAAAAATTCTATTACTGATTTTGCTGTGTTTGACAATAATCATTACGTAGTTAATCTGCCCAACTGGAAAGAAACTGCCAGCTATGTAAGTAACTGGATTGAAAATCATAAGGCAGCCTAATCTGGTAACGTTTCCAAATCGTCAACCGGTAATTCTGGTTGACGATTTTTTTAATGACCACCTTTTACATAAGCCCAGCCGCTTTCTTGTTTTAGTGTAAGTTCTATCATTGCAGAAGGCACTACCGTAGAAACTTTTAATAAATCTTCGGCTTTCAGATTTTTGCGTTTCATGGTATTGCCACAGGCGGCAAACACAACACCTTTGCTACTCCACTCGGTTACTTGTGCCGATGCCTTGGAGGTTTTGGAAATTAATAAATCCAAACCTGGCCCATGACACACCACTTCAATTTGGGCATTAGGCCAAGCTGTACGAATATTTTTTACCTGCCCAACAATGGAGGCCTGCGATAATGAATCGCTATCGGTAAACTGCATTACAATTTTATGGGTGTTCATGTCTACCACGCCATTGGTTTGTTGTGCAAACAGCGCAGTCGAAAAAGTAACAAGAGCAATAAGTATAATCGCTTTCATAGAGATTTAATTTTAGAATCAAGATAGAGAGTTTGGGCACCAATGCCAAACAACTTTTCACGGGTGATTGTGCAAGGCAAACTCTAAAGCTCTTACTTCCATCCAATTAGTTTTATTTCCGGCTAACGAAAACCCAACATGGCCACCACGAGCGGGCATTTCCAGGTACAGATTGGTGTGCTGCTTTGCAAGTTCAATCGGGTAACAGGCTTCGGGTAAAAATGGATCGTTGTTGGCATTAACGAGCAGCACGGGTAACTTAATATTTTCTAAATGTGGATTGCAACTGGCGCGTGTATAAAAATCAGTGGCATCAGCAAAACCGTGTAACGGTGCAGTGTACCGGGTATCAAATTCCCGAAAGGTGGTAACGGTTTCAAAATTTTTGGCCGAGAGCAGGTTCGGAAACTGATTGGCTTTTGCCTGAATCTTTTTCTCTAACTTTTTTAAGAAGCGATTCAGGTAAAATTTGTTTTGGGGTTTATCCAATTCGGAAGCGCTGGAACCCAGATCGCAAGGCACCGAAAAGGTAATAGCGGATTTTATTACTTCAGAGGGGAATCGTTCACCAAGATATTTGAGCGTCATGCTACCACCCATACTAAATCCGACTAACACAATGTGTTTGTAATTTTTTTCAATAGCGTGATCAATTACAGCCGCCAAATCTTCCGTAGCACCATGATGGTAGAAACGCGGCAACCGATTCATCTCGCCACTGCAGCCGCGGCAGTTCCACGCAAGTGCATCCCAACCATTTGCAAAGAAATAGGTCGCCATACCTTTTGTATAATGACGTTCGCTATTTCCCTCCAATCCATGCGAAATGATAACCAACCTATCACGTTGTTGTTGCATCCAATCAAGATCTAGAAAATCGCCATCAGTTAGCTCAAGCCGTTCGCGCTGATACGCGCCAGTTACCTTGCGGAACAAGCTGGGCACAACTGTTTCGAGGTGCGGATTAAATAGATAGAACGGAGCTTTGTATGCAGACTGGATTAGCGGCATTACTTGCTGAGTACATCGTGTATTTCGGGCATACGATCGAATGTTGCTTTAGCAAAAGGACAAAGCGGAATGATTTTTATATTATGCTTGCGGGCATATTCTACCGCGGCCAGTACTAATTTTTTTCCGGCACTTTGGCCACGCAGTTTGTCCGATACTTCGGTGTGATCGATGATAATCAACGTATCACCGGCTTTGGAATAAGTCATTTCACCCAGCCGTTCGCCATCTATTTCAATTAGAAATGCACCTTTCGATCCGTGTTCAATTTGTTTAATATCCATGAAGCTAAGTTACGATTTGTAGCGGGCACTCAGCAAAGTCATGATCACAAATAATATTCCTACAAGTCCTAGCGCAATCCGTAGTGTGTACCAATCTGCCAGCAAACCAATTAAGGGTGGCCCGAATAAAAAACCCGAGTAACCCACAGTTGTTACCATGGCCAGACCAACACCGGGCGGTAGGTCTTTTGCATTACCGGCAATGCTGTATGCAATCGGCACGATGGATGATAATCCGATTCCGGTAAGGAAAAATCCGAAGATAGCCACATACGGAGTAGGAAACGCAAGCGTAATAGCTATACCAATAGTTGAGATTATACCACAATAAATCATTAAGGTTTTATCTCCCCATTTTATTCGTGCGGCATCACCAAAAAATCTTCCGGTTGTCATGGCCAGTGCAAAAGTAGCTAACCCGATTGGCGCAAACTTTTCGCTAGCCAAGGCGATGTTAAGCATATAATTGGTGCTCCAATCGGCCATAGCACCTTCGCCCAACATGCAACAGAATGCAATTACACCAATACTAACCATTGCTGCATTTGGTAACCGAAAAGCAGGGCCTTCTGATTTTTTTTCTTGTGGCATATCGTGAATAAGATGGTAACGCGACCACGCAGCTCCAATTAAACCAAGCACCGTAATGATACTCAGGTGTAAGAATAAGCTTGATTCTAACGTCACAAAGATGGCCCCGCAACCAGCGCCAATAGCCATACCAATGCTGAACAAGGCATGGAAAGAAGTCATGATTGGTTTGCGGTATTGTTGCTCAACCATTACGGCCTGGGCATTCATGGAGACATCCAGCATGCCTGCGGTTATACCCATTACAAAAAAGACTAGCAGTAATCCGGTAATGCCCGGCAAGGCCAATGTAAGAGGAACCAATGGGACAAATACGCAGTATAAAAAAACCGAAGTAATGGTTATTCTGCGGCTACCATTGCGAATAATTAACCAACCAGTAAATGGCATAGCCACAAGGGCTCCTAATGAAGTAGCCAGTAACACAAAACCAAAAGTACCATCATCCACCCGAAACAATTCCTGAACTTTAGGAAAGCGAGCAGCCAGGTTTGCATGAACAAAACCATTTATAAAGAACAAGAGCTTAACAGCGATGCGGGGCGGTGTCATGAAAGTATCAGGCTCACAAAGTAACCAATAATGTGGGAGTGTTGAGATGCCCGGCTTCCTATTTTTTAACTCAACCGATTGATCAACGTACCACAGTAAATGCAGTTTCTCCATAAAGAGGAGTACCATCGGCAGCAATGCCTTGTACAACTACTTTATATCGACCGGGTTGGTCGGATGTGTAAAATTCCAGTTGTTTGGTTTCGGTTCCGTTGATTTGCACGTCAGGATTCCAATACAACAGATGTCTTCCATCTGGAATACGGCTATTGATTTCCGGAACAGTTTCGTAGCGGGGTGAATAAAATTCTTTGTACTGTTGTAAGCCTTCGTAATCGATCATAACTGTTTCGGGGCTAAACTTAAAGCCACCTAGATCGCCTTTGTAGGTGCGATAGCTCACAATGCCATCAAATGCAAGTGAGCCAACAAAATACCGGCCGGGCAAAACATCTAATTGTTTTATTTTGAGCGGATCAAATGCCATAATATCATTTACATTAAAGATGGGTCCACCATCCAACAGCACAAGCGATTCGCCATCA
>DPSB01000002.1 GCA_003537495.1 Cytophagales bacterium
ACAAATTTCAATTAACTCATTTGGAATGGTTGGTGCTCTATCCCCAAAGTAATAGAAGTGTTCAGATATTAGAACATTTTCACCTCTAATATCCGTTTCAAGATGTTTTGGGTTGCAACTTCCATCTAGGTTGGAATGAGCAGAATTTTCTTGAATCCAGTTTCCATTTTCGTCTTTATGATAAAAGTTGTCACCAAACATCATAACTAGAGTTCCATTAATTACAGGTTTTTTGTATTGAAATCTCTGTTCAGTCCAATAGTGTTCAAATGAAATTCTTTCAGTTACTCTCATAGCATAAATCAATTTGTTTTTTAAATTAATTCTGCCTGATGAAACTTCAAGGGCTTTTGAACCCGTACCAACAACCCAATCCCCTAATTTCAGTTTACTACTTGCTCTAATTTTTGGTTTACATACTGCCAAAGTGCAATACCGACCAAATGGATTTGGAGCTAACCCTAAATCATGTTCAATTAGATAAGAGTAAACAACCATAGCCTAACACTTCACAGTTGTTCTGGGGTATAAAGGGTTGGCAACAGTTCCATCGGGATTTTCAGTTGGAACATTTTCACCAGTAATGATCTCTCCAAGTTTTTCAATAGAGTTCCATCCAATTATACTTGATGCATACTTTTTCAAGTTCTCAGGAAGTTCAGCGGTCTCTGCATATCCATGAGCATAAATACCTACTATTTTCTTTCCTTGTTCATGCGCCCATTTTATTTCGTCATTAACCCATTCACGTGTATGCGTTTTTGGACCAATCAAACAAATTAGGGTGCTTGACCATTTGATTCTCATTTTCAGTAGACGCTCAACAACTTCAGGTCTTGGAATACGACCATCCTTGTGATTAGTGCTGTCAACTGAAAAATTCCGCACATTGTAGCCTTGTTCCTTCAACCTTGTTTTCAAAGATTGAACATGTTCATCGTCTTTACCATAGTGGCTGATGAAGATATTTTGTTGTTCTGCCATGATATGATTATTTCGCTTTTATGATATTAATACCCCACTTAGGTGGAAAATAAAATTCAATTGGTTCACTTCCTTGATTTGTGAACTTTTGCTTAATTCTTGTTCTCTTAGAATATCCGCTTATTTCAGGATTTGCAACTCTTAAATACTTATCAACTTCACAAAAAATATTTTGACAGTCAATTAACTGCAAATTTCTTCCCCACAAGTTTCTAAAGTCAATATTTAATCTGTCAAATTCTCGTTCTTGATTATCTGCCATTAGGCGAATAATATCCTCAAATGAATAGCCTCCAAAATCTTTAAAGCATTTTGCAATCCCATCTTTCGCACCAGGGCCTGCTTTTACAAACTCCATTTCACTATAGTTTGTTAGTGTGCTGTAATTTATATCCGTTACATATTGGTAAGCCAAAAAATCACCAATTGTGGAATAAGAATGTAAGAGGTGGTATGCCTCATTCATGGTTTTACAATATCCAAGTTGATTAGGAACATTTTCCTTAATCATCGATTCAATTAATTTCAAATGATTTTGGTGTTTCCTTGTATAACCGAAAGTTGACCTGCCTGACGCCATGATATAAGCAGCAGAGTAAATCGGAATTTTATTTCTCATTAGTTCTGAAAGAACTCTATCATATCGCTTGAAGGAATAATCCTTGAGGCTAATCCTGCCGAACTCGGATTCCAAGACTTCCCATGTTGAAATGCGGTTGAAAATTTTAAAAAGTAATAAACGAAAGAATATTTCATTTGGATTTTGGCTGCCTCTGTAAATTACATTTTTAATTAAGTATTGACTTACTCTATCTGAAGCACGATAAGCATTAGTAAATTTGTATTGATTTAAAATGTAATCCTTAGTCCAGGGATATATTTCTCCATTAACCCTTTTAAAGAATATATTTTGCCGTTTAGCAGCAAATCTCCAGTATGTATCATATGCAACACTTGGTTTTGGCTTTAACTTTTTGCTTATGATCAAAAGAGATTTAGGCTTACTATTTACTTCCAATGTTTCTATCATTATTAATTATTAGTAGGGAAACAATTCGTTAGTCCTTTAAGGATTAGATATATAATCTCATTTATATGTGGTGTTTTAGATAGTCGCAAATTCTCCTCTTCTGTCAAACCATTTAAACGTGATAATCCTTCTAACCCTAGATTTTGTACTATGCTATAGAATTGATTGTAATCAATTCTATTATCTTTCTGTCTGTCATTGTAGATATTAAACATTTGCTCGTAGTCCTTATTTTCCAAGTGGTATTCACGTTGAAAACTAAGTGCTTGTGATTCTTGAAGGGCTTCAAATATGTCACGAGTAACCCCGCCAAAAGAACCTATTAAATAAATCGGATGTTGGTTTTGCACCGCAATAAGGAATTCCTCCATAACTCCTGGGCACTTACCTTTATACCCTTTCGTTCGACCACCAATAAATATTCTTGCATGACATTCTCTCTCCATTTCCTCACGCATCTTGGTAAGACATCTAGCCCATACATATAAATTTTCGGGGGTATCGGGCTTTAAAAATACCGTTGGGTCTTTTATATTAAGATCAATTGGTGGGGGTACTTTTATAAATGTAACATTCTGTCGAAGTTCCGCTTCCTTGTCTTGTGTTAGAGTTGTTGATAAAGGATAAGCCAGGTAACTAAAAAACCTCTCGGCTGGCGCTAACTGTTTATCGGCCTTATAATATGCAAGCAGTTCAAAGAAGAGTTCAGTAAAACCACCTTGTCGCATATCTCCTCCATACGAAATTTTGCCGCCTGAAGCTAGGATGTACCTCGCTATCTCAACCATAGCGTCTTTTAAATGAGCAACTGTAAAACCAAGCTCTTCGAGGTTGTCACTTTCAGAAATAGAAATACCGATTAGTTTTTCTTTTAAGAAATACTTTCTTAAAAGAATTTCTTCTTTATCAA
>DPSB01000302.1 GCA_003537495.1 Cytophagales bacterium
TCATGCCCGACATCATTCATTTACTTCCTGATGCTATGGCCAACCAGATTGCAGCTGGTGAAGTAGTGCAGCGGCCGGCATCGGCTGTGAAAGAGTTGATGGAGAATTCGCTTGATGCGGGTGCCACACAAATCAAACTTATTGTAAAGGAAGCAGGTAAAACCTTAATACAGATTATTGATAATGGCAGCGGCATGAGCGAAACCGATGCCCGCATGAGTTTAGAGCGCCATGCTACTTCTAAAATTCGTACAGCCGATGATTTATTTCGGTTACGCACGATGGGTTTCAGAGGCGAAGCACTGGCATCTATTGCAGCCGTATCGCAGTTTGAAATGAAAACCCGGCAGGCTCAATCTGACCTTGGCACACATTTAATGGTGGAGGGCTCGGAAGTAAAAAGTCAGGCACCGGTTGCTTGCGAGAAGGGAACCAACATCAGCATAAAGAATTTATTCTTTAACATTCCAGCCCGCAGAAATTTTCTAAAGTCGAACCCGGTAGAAATGCGTCATATCATAGACGAATTTCAACGGCTAGCCTTAGCGCATCCACAAGTAGCATTTCAACTGCGGCACGATGAAGAATTGATTTATGATTTACAACCTTCCAAACTAAGCCAACGCATTGTAGCTATTTTTGGGAAATCATTTCAGGAACAACTTGCGCCTTGTCAGGAAGAGACTTCGCTCATAAAAATAACCGGGTACATTGGCAGGCCGGAATCAGCACGCAAAACCCGGGGCGAACAATTCATTTTTGTGAACCAACGGTTTGTCCGTAACAATTACCTCAATCATGCAGTAACCAGCGCATTTGAAGGGCTGTTGCCTGATGGTAATTTTCCGTTCTATGTATTGTTTATAGAAATCGATCCGAAACATATTGATGTAAACGTACATCCCACCAAAACCGAAATTAAGTTTGACGATGAGCGTGCGGTATATGGTGTGGTGTGGGCTGCGGTAAAGCAAGCCTTGGGTACGCATAATCTGGCACCGGCTATCGACTTTCATGCTGATGTAAACCTGGTGGGTAAACTCAACCAAGGTGTCAGCAAAGAACAATATGTCGATGAACAGTTTTCAAATTCACTTAACCGCAGCAACCTGAGCAATTGGGAAAAACTTTTTGAAAGTGAGGTTCCGGCTTCTAAACTGTTTCAGAAAACAGAACCGGAAAGCACCGTGTTGCGCTTTGAAAGCTCAATCAACAAAACGGATGATGAGAAACCGAACGAGGAGCAAGGTCTTTTCCAGTTTCAACAAAAATATATTGTACGCGCTTCCAAAACCGGGTTAATGATTATCGATCAGCAAGCAGCACACGAGCGGGTTTTGTTTGAGCGATACCTCGCGCGCCAAAAAGGCAATGCGGGTAACAGTCAGCAGAGTTTATTTCCACAAACTGTAACCCTAACAGCTTCCGATTATGCGCTGGCTATGGAAATTGAACAGGAACTAATAGCCCTAGGTTTTAGGTTTGAGATTTTTGGTAAGAATGCCGTGTTGGTAACGGGCATACCCACTGGTGTAACCGGCACTGAGAAAGAATTGTTTGAGGGATTGATTGAGCAGTTTAAGAAGAACCAGGCTGAGTTGCAGTTGCCGGTGCGCGACAACCTGGCCTTGGCATTAGCCAGACGAGCAGCAGTTAAATCGGGGCAAAAATTACTACCCGAAGAAATAAAATCGGTAGTGGAGGGGTTGTTTGCCTGTGCTAAACCGAATTTTTCTCCTGACGGGCGCCCAACATTTTTTACCTTTGAAACGTCTAAGATAGAAAGTTACTTTACCCGATAATCCGATCGCATGTTTCGAGTTACTCCTTTGGTCAGAAATCTGATCATCATCAACATAGTGGTTTTTCTTGCTCAGAATTTGTTAAGTAACCTTCACATTACTGAGTATATGTCACTTTGGAGTGTTCAATCTCCGTATTTTAAGCCCTACCAGTTTTTTACCTACATGTTTGCGCACGGGGGTATGGGTCACATATTCTTTAATATGTTGGCATTAGCATCTTTTGCTCCCATTCTTGAAAGCTATTGGGGCGATAAAAAGTTTCTGATTTTTTATCTGGCTACCGGTATTGGTGCCGGAATCATTTATGCTGCTGTAAATTATTTTCTGGGCGGAGGTGGTGGTGGTATTATGTTAGGCGCTTCGGGTGCGATCTATGGAATATTGATGGCTTTTGGAATGAGTTTCCCCAATATGGAAATTATGTTATTGTTTCCACCTATTCCTATCAAGGCAAAGTACATGGTGTTTATCATGGGCTTTATTACCTACGCATTGGATAGTAGTGGTACAGTAGCGCACCTGGCGCACTTTGGTGGTGCGTTTGTAGCGTTTATTATTATCTCCATTTGGCGTGGACAAGGAAGCAACCGCGGTTGGTAGCGTAATAAATTAAGTTTTATCTTAGGTAGAAATTGAAGGGTTGTGTTTGACGAATTTAAAAATGCATTCAGCCGGCATAATAATGCCCATATTCAGTTAATCATCCTTAACGTGGTGGTTTTTCTGTTGCTTGCCTTTGTCATGGTGGCGTCTAACATCACCGAATCGCCAACCGTATTTAACTGGATACATGCTCAGGTTGCTATCCCGGCCCGATTAGTAGACTTCATCCAAAAACCCTGGACAATTATTACCTATTCGTTTGTACACGATCTTTCCAGCATCTGGCACATTCTGTTTAATATGTTGGTGTTCTACTGGTTTGGTAGAATCTTCATAGAGTATCTGGGTAGTGATAAGCTTATTGCAGTATATGTACTGGGAGCATTGTCAGGTGCTATGTTTTACTTGCTCGTTTACAATACAATTCCATTTTATCAGGATCGGATTCCTGAGCTTGGCATGGTGGGTGCCTCGGCTGCAGTTTATGCGGTATTGGTTGCAACCGCTACACTCTTACCAGATTATACAATCATGCTATTGTTTTTCGGCCCCGTCCGCATCAAGTATATAGCGTTAGTTTACATTGTAATTTCATTTTTAGGAACAGTGGGGTTGAATGCTGGCGGCAATATTGCTCACCTTGGAGGTGCTTTTATGGGATACGTTTACACCAAGCAACTACAAGCCGGAGTAAACTGGGATGGTTGGATAACAACCACGCTTGGTTGGTTTAAGAGTTTATTTACTCCGTCCTCTAAGGTGAAGGTTACGTATCGCAAAACAGAGCCGCGCGCTACTTCATCTGCACCAAATTCAAAAATGAACAAGGCGAGTCAGGATGAGATAGATGCCATCCTGGATAAAATTTCTGATCGGGGTTATGAAAGTTTGAGTAAAGAAGAAAAGGAAAAACTTTTTAATGCGAGCAAGAAGTAATCAATCCTTCAATGCAAAAAACTGAATCATCATGGTGATGATTTCCTCAGAAGAAGTTAGATAGAAAACATCAGGGTTTTCTTCGTTAAAACGCTCCAACTTTTTATTGTATTGCTCTTCCGAAAGACTATACAGTTCAATCAGTTTCTTTTTAGTTTCAGGATCGCTAATGGTTTTTCGATACGTTTCCGTGCGACTGAGTTCATCGCGTTTGTTTTTGGTTTTATCTTTTCCGCCAAGGCCAATAGTAATGCCAGGGCCAAACACCGCAACCTCATTGGGTGGAGGTTCTAAGGTCTGCTTCTTTAGTTGAATCTGTGTGTTGGGCGGTAAGTCTTTCTTCCAATCGTCAATCCCTTTAATCTCATAATCGCCATACACGGTTACGTCTCTCAATAGCTTAGTGTCTTCTGCCAACATGATTCTAAGACGGTCGTTTGCTTTGGTGATTTTTAGCAGAACGGGTTTATACCCCAATCGGGTAAACACCAGTGTATCGCCTTGCGTGCAAGAGACAGTAAAGGTTCCGTTTTCGGTGGTGGAAATGCCAATGGGTTTGCCCTTAACCTGCACAGCCACATATGGTAAAGCCTGAAATGTGGTGGAGTCAAGTACGATGCCACTTACCGTCAAATTACTTTGTGCAGTGGCTACCGTACAAAAAAGAAAGAAAGCAAGTACGAGTATTAATCGCATCAAAGTAGGTTAAGCAGATTTAAGATGGTGCAATGCACAAAATAGTTTTAAGATTTATTCGCCAATTGCCCACACGCAGCATCTATATCTTTACCACGGCTTTTGCGAATGCGGGTAGTAATGCCATTACTTTCCAATAAGTGCATATACATATCCAACACAACTTCATCGGCTTGTTGAAACTCGCCATCATCAATCGGATTGTATTCAATCAGGTTTACTTTTGAAGGCACAAGTTTGGCAAACTTTAAAAGTGCTTGTGCATGAGTCGGGGTATCATTAACACCTTTCCACACTACATACTCGTATGTTACTTTGCTTTTTGTTTTTTGATACCAGTATTGCAAGGCTTCGGCTAATTCCTCCAGCGGGTTGGTATCGTTAATCGGCATGATGGAGGATCGCGTTTCATTTAATGCCGCGTGTAATGAAACAGCCAGGTTAAACTTCGGGTTATCATCGGCCATTTTA
>DPSB01000496.1 GCA_003537495.1 Cytophagales bacterium
TAAACACTTTTTTTGAGTGATCGCAGGTAATTTGAAATCATCAAATCTCCAACGACTTTAGCGGTATATTTAGCAGTTGAATTATGAAAAAATACTTTTGGCTGGTATTCTGTATTTCTCTGGGTCCTACCCTTTCACTGGCGCAACTCACGGGCAAAGTCATCGCTGTTGCCGATGGCGATACCTTTACGTTGTTGCAGGACAATACACAAACACGTATCCGGTTACATGGAATTGATTGTCCGGAGAAGGGTCAGGATTTTTCAACTGTTGCGAAGGAATTTCTTTCCAGGTTAGTCTTCTCCAAGTCTGTAACCGTTGACGTTAAAGACACGGATCGGTACGGCCGTACCATTGGGATTGTACATGTGCACGATAGCATCGTTGTAAATGAAGCCTTATTGAAGGCTGGACTTGCCTGGCACTACCGGTATTATGACAAAAACCCGAAGTGGGCTAAACTGGAAAAGGCTGCTCGTGAAGCGAAACGTAATATCTGGTCACTTCCTGATCCTGTAGCCCCGTGGGATTTCCGGAAAGCGAAAGCAGGCAAATAATTTTCTTTACTTAATCCTGAGTAGGCGATTGATAAAATGTTTACGCTTTAAGGTAAGCTTAGACTCATCGAAGTAAACGATCTCACGAGACTCCAGAAGCTGAATGCGATAAGTCTTCACGTATTCATCCACCAATCCCAGAATCTTTCCCAGTTGACCGCTAACGAGCATAACTTCATCACCCTTATTGAACATGGTTAATTTTCTTTTGTGCTTAATTGATCATGAATATGAAAATGTAACCATACCTATTACTAAACCTGATGCCCTTAGTAATTACCATGATAATCGGATCAATGAAAATTCCGGCCTTTGGAAAACAATTCTATTTGTGTTATGCCCTCACGCGAATCAACACGTTTAGATGAAGTTTCATCTGCGCGGGACCGTTTGGCTGACGCCTCCACTCCTAACCTTTTTAATAACCGTGAACCATCAACACAGCTATGCGTGATCACGTGAATAACTTCTCCTTGCCGCTGCAGTTTGCCTTCAATGAGTAAGAGGCGCGATTGAATAATTTCTTTCCGGTACTGATCAAACAGTTGTGGGTAGACGACAATGTTGGCGCTGCCGGTCTCATCTTCGAGTGTGATAAAGCAAATCCCACTGGCAGTGCCAGGACGTTGCCGCACGAGGATGAGTCCGGCTACTTTTACGGGTGTAGCATCAGCCAGATTTTTTAATGCTGCGTTTGGTGTAACACCAAGCAGCGTGAGTGTGTCTCTTAAAAAACTAACCGGATGTGCTTTCAGGGAAAGTGAGAGTGATTGATAATCTTGTAACACCTCCTCTGATAATTTCATTTCCGGTAATAGAACGGATGGTTCCTTTACATGTGAAAACAATGCCTGTTTTTGGTGATCCTTTACGGATGCATCCCATAACGCTTTCCGCCTGGTGAGTTGCAGGGATTGAAACGCGTCTGCATCAGAGAGTTTTTCCAGCAGTGTGCTGCTGATCCCGGCTTCGCGCAGTTCATGCATAGACTGAAAGCCCTTACCCCTTGTTTGCAAAAGGTGTTCTATATCCGTTGCCTTCACTCCTGCTACCTGCCGGAAGCCAAGCCGGATAGCAAAATATTTTTCCTGTACTTCCAGTGTATTATCCCATTGAGAAAGATTCACATCTACGGGTTTTACTTCTACCCCATGCCGTTGTGCATCCTGTACAATTTGTGCGGGTTGATAAAATCCCATCGGTAAGCTGTTCAGTAATGCGCAGGCAAAGACATCCGGGTAATAACACTTGAGCCAAGCGGATACATAGACGAGTAAGGCAAAGCTGGCAGCATGACTTTCCGGAAAACCATAACTTCCAAAACCTTCGAGTTGGCGGAATACGCGCTGTGCATATTCTTTGGTATAACCATTCTTCATCATACCGCTGATAAGTTTATCTTCAAAGTGAGCAATCATGCCATTCACTTTGAATGTGGCCATGCTTCTGCGCAGTTGATCCGCTTCTGCCGGTGAGAAGCCTGCTGCCACGATGGCAATCTTCATGGCTTGTTCCTGAAAGAGTGGTACGCCCAGGGTGCGACTCAGAATTTCCTTGAGTTCTTCAGAAGGATACGATACCGCTTCTTCGCCATTGCGTCTGCGCAGGTAGGGATGCACCATGTCTCCTTGTATGGGGCCGGGCCTGACGATGGCCACTTCGATGACCAGGTCATAAAAACATTTTGGTTTGAGGCGCGGCAACATGGACATCTGGGCGCGACTTTCAATCTGAAAGACCCCGATGGTGTCTGCGTGGGTGACCATCTCATATACGGCCGGATCATCTTGCGGAATGTTGGCCAGCGTGAGCTCCCGCTGGTAATGCAGCTTCACCAGATCAAATGCTTTGCGGATGCAGGTGAGCATTCCCAGGGCGAGGACATCTATTTTCATAAAGCCCAGTGCATCGATGTCATCTTTATTCCATTCTATGTTGGTGCGGTCTTCCATGCGGGCATGGAGGATGGGACATAAGTCTGAGAGTTTGCCATCGGTGATGACAAAACCACCGGTATGTTGTCCGAGTTGACGGGGGAAGCCGATGAACTGCTGCGTGAGTTCCAATACTTTTTTTATGGTGGGGTCATCCGGATTGATCCCTTGACTGAGGATGCGGTTGCGATCAAAGCCTTCATCTTTAAAATCCCAGATGAGTGCGGAGAGGCGGGTGATGGTGTCTGCCGAGAGTCCCATGACTTTGCCCACATCGCGAATGGCACCTTTGTGATGCTGTTGGGTAACGGTAGCCACAACAGCAGCACGATCACGACCGTATTTGGTGTAGATGTATTGCATAACTTCTTCCCTGCGTTCATGTTCAAAGTCCACATCGATGTCTGGTGGTTCGTTGCGGGCCGATGAGATAAAACGTTCGAAGAGCAAATCAAACTTAGATGGATCCACGGATGTAATGCCCAGGCAATAACATACGGTGGAGTTGGCTGCTGATCCGCGGCCCTGGCAGAGGATGTTGCGTTCCCGTGCAAAGCGAACGATGTCATAGACGGTAAGAAAGTAAGGCGCATAGTTCATCTCTGCGATGAAGCTGAGTTCATAGTTAATGTTGGTAGTGATCTTATCTGGAATGTTGCTAAACATTTTCTGTGCACCTTGCCAGGTGAGTTGGGTGAGTTCTTCTTGTGGGGTACGATCATTGGAAGTAATTTCTTTGGGGTATTGATAAGAAAGTTGATCCAATGAAAACTGACACGCTGCTGTTATCCGTTGGGTGTTGGTGAGTGCCTGCGGATATTGGCGAAAGAGGCGGTGTACTTCTGCTACTGGTTTTAAATGACGTTCTGCATTGGGATGCAGCCGGAAGCCTGCGGTGTGAATGGTACATTTCTCCCGCACGCAGGTGACGATGTCCTGTAGTTGTCTGCGCTCCACATTATGATACCAGACATCGCCTGTGGCTACGAGTGGAATGTTTAATTGTTTTGAAAGTGTGTTGAGCCGGTGCAGGCGTTTGGTGTCCAGTCCGGAGTATTGGCGCGTGGCCGACACATACAGGTTTGTTCCGAAAGCCTGGCGATAGGCATAGAGGTCTTCAATAAAAGAGGCATCAAATTCAAATGCGGTGTTGAGTGCAGGTGGCACTGCGATGAGGATGCAACCTGAGAGTTGGTAAACATCTTCGCGATGGAGATAACACAAACCTTTTTCGGCACGCAGGTTTCCGCGTGTGAGCAGGTTTGATAACGCTGCATAAGCCGGTTTATCAGTTGGTAAGGCAAGCAAGGCTGTGCCGGACTGAAGTTGCAGACTGCAGCCGGGAATAAATTTTAGGTTTGTTTTTTTTGCTGCTACATGGGCGCGTACTATCCCGGCAAAGGTGTTGTGGTCTGTGAGCGCGATGGCTTTATAGCCGAGTGTGGCTGCATGTGTGATGAGTTCTTCCGGATGTGATGCCCCGCGCAGGAAGCTGAAGTTGGATGTGACGTGTAGTTCACTGTAGTCAAGCGAAGAATCCATGCAAAAACCATTGAGCTTTTTTCTCCTGATAGTGTCCTAAGCGAAAGAGCCAGTAGCGTTTGCCGCTTTCATCTTCCACTCTATAATAATCGCGGTGTAATCCGGGGGTGATCCACCACTCCTGTTCGATACGTTCCGGGCCATCTGCTTTTATGATATGATGCAGTTGGCCTTTGTAGCGAAAGAGCATGGGTGGATAATCCGGTATTGGTGCTGTAACATCAATTGGATCCGGTGCGGCTAATAATTGTACCGGCCGAAGATGCGCGGCTGGCCATGGAGTAGTTTGTGTGTGTAAGGATTTTGTCTGTGCGATTGAACGTTCCGGCCAATGATGTTGTGCCGGTTCATACCGGTGGATGACATCACCGGCTTTGTTGGTGAGGCGGTCAATGAGTTCAGCCAAGGCAGCATGATGTTGTTGTGCATCCCAGATGACTTCCTGTTGTGGACTACAGGCTTCAACGCCTGTTGCTTCCAGTATAAACAGATCAATGCCCCATGCCGGATCAATAGTGGTGAGTTTAGGTTCAAACAATTTGAACAGGTGTGACACATGATGGGTAGCCTGATGGGTACCAATTTTTAATTGTTCTACTTTGCCATCGATGCGATGAGCAGTAAACGTGCACGTGCGCAGCCCTTTACTTTCTTTTTGCAGGCGCAGACAAAGCTCTTCGAGCAATTGCTGCAAGGCGATGGCTATTGCTGTAGGTGTCTTAACGGGTTCCAGACATGGCAGCCGGTGTTGATAGGGTTCTGGTGCGATGACGGGTGTGAGTGATTCTATTACATGGCCGAGGGCCTGATCCAGGCGCTGGAGTATTTCCGTTCCAAAGCGTTTGCGCAAAGCTGTTCTGGGAATGTGAAAGATCTGGCCGATACATTGCAGCCCGAGTTTATGCAGTTGAATGTTTGTTTCAGGATCAAGACGCAATGCTGCCGGTGGCAGGTGTAGCAGATGATCCAGGTGTTTCCCTGCGGGTACAATGCCGCCACCATGCCGTGCGAGTCCCCAGGCATGACCGATGGTATCAGCCATAGCTGCGTGCAATGTGTAACCGCGTTGCCGGAGTTTATGAATGAGGTTGAATACATATTTTTCTTCACCACCCCACAGGTGTGTGCAGCCGGTGGCGTCTATCAACAAACCATTTGGTAAGTCCACGGCTACGGTAGGTGAAAAGCGAATGCACCAGGTGGCCAGACGTGTGAGCAGTTTAGTTGGAAGATCCTCTGCATCATCTTTTACATGCAGGTTGGTGACGATGGCCCGCGCATCTGCCAGTGGCATGCCCACCTGAATACCGGATGCTTGTGCCATAGCATTGCAGGCCGATACGACCATACGATTGTGTTGCAGCGAGCGCAATACAAAAGGAAGTTGATGCAGGTGTGGTTCACGCAAGGCATGCCAGTCTGTGCGCAGGTGTGGAAACCAGATGGAGACGTAACGACTCATTTAGCTTGCGATCACCTGTTGCTGGATAAATTCCGGTTGTAAGCTGGCATCTATGAATTGCTGTTGTGACCATTGCAATTCCCACGTGTTAGGGCTACCGTTGCGCATGCGCAGGAGTTCTACTTTCCATTTCGGAAAACCGATACCGGGCAGGACTCCGGATTCATCCTGAATGGTGATGCTGTTCATGGCTTCCACGTTCCACCGGGTGACACATGCTGTTGGTTCTTTATTGACTAAACCGGTGCGCAAAAAGAAACCCGAAAGTTGTGTACGCTCTGCTGCGAGTTGAAATCTTCTGGAGGTCAGAAAATTCAGCGCTTTCATTTCTCCGACTACTGCTGTGATGCCTGTGCACTTGAGTGCTTCTTCTATGGCCCAGGGAATCTGGCGTTCTGATTTGAGGTCTGCGAAGATGATGCGGCCGGGATCAAGGCCGAAGGCTTGTAGTGCGGGTGGAAATACTTTTCGGTTTGCACTTACCCAAAGGATGCACCCGGATTTGTGGGTGATGGAAAGCAGTCCGGATATAAACCCGAGTGTGGCGGAGAGTGATTCTGGTTGGCTTGCAAAAAATTCATGGAGGGCGCCTTTTGGGAAGCCGTTGGGAAAAGTTTCCTGCAGCGGGCCGAGGTCTGCGTGGTTTGCCCAGCTCTGGGGGCGGAAGCCTTCAAGCCGCATGATGTCTGCGCGGAGGGCGTCTCTTAATAAAGTGTGTGGTGTATTCATAAATCTGATTCGTATGAGACCAAATATAAATACTAAATATTTTAGTAAAATACTAAATTCTATATTTTTCCAGGGGTAACTGGAAAGGAGTTGAGGGTAAGGGGATTAGACTTTAGTCGTTAGTCCTTAGTCCTTAGTCTTTAGTC
>DPSB01000028.1 GCA_003537495.1 Cytophagales bacterium
GTAGCTGCCAGTGGATTGAGCGCATAATTTTCTCGTGCGAATTGTTCGAAAATTCCATTGCGGTTAATCTCTTTTTGCTCCTTTACAGATGAGCATCCGATGCCAAGGATGGCTATAGCTGCTACTAGCTTAATTTTATTCATTTATTATTTCTTTGGTATTCTTATGTGCTCGACATCTTGTGGATGCTTCTAAATTTACTTCTTCCCCACCGGTGGCGGACCATCAGGAATCAAACCTTTGTACACATGGTCGCCTTTTCCTTTTGTGTACTCCGCTTTAACCGCTTCTACTTTTTTCGGGTCTTCGTATAAATCAACCATGGTCATGGCTAATGTTTTGGAAGCATGCAACATGCCTTTATGCCCGATGGACATTCCGCCACAGGCAACCACTGCCCACGAGTGCCACGGAGTACCAATGGGCGCAGTAGCTACACTTAATCTGATGGTTGGTACAACCCAACTTACATCGCCCACATCGGTGGAACCACCACCGGCATTCGGATTGGTTTCTTCCAGCGGTTCAACTTTGGTATGCAAGCCCACTTGTGGTTTGCCGGTGCTTTCCTGAATTTTTTTCGCGAAAGCAACTTCTTCATCGGTATAAGTCATAGGGCCAAGCAGCGCTAAATTTTTGGTTACATAATCGGCACCGGTGCGGTTAACCAATACTTCATAAATACCCGATACCAATGAAATCTTATAATCCACGTTGGCCATAATGGCGGCACCCTCGGCCATTTTCTTTACACGTTCATACACTTCGGCCATGCCATCGCGCTTTACATCACGCACCCGCACCCACAACCGCGAGTAATCCGGAACTACGTTTACTACCTGGCCACCGTCTTGTATGTGGTAATGAATGCGCACACTAGGTTTAATATGCTCGCGCAGGTAATTGATGCCGCTGGTATAGAGTTCCAGTGCATCGCTGGCGCTTCTTCCATTCCACGGATCCGCGGAAGCGTGTGCAGCCTGCCCGTTAAACTCAACAATAAAATCAACCAACGCCAAACCGGTTTGTACAGCTGCCTTGGTTTCGGCACCGGGGTGCCAGTCCATTACAACATCCACTCCGTTAAACAACCCCGCACGAATCATCCACAGTTTACCAAAGAATTTTTCTTCTGCCGGAGTGCCAAAAAATTTAATGGTGCCTTTCAGTTTGCCTTGTTCTATCATTTGCTTAATCGAAACCGCAGCACCTAAACTGGCAGTACCGAAAAGATTATGACCGCAACCATGGCCGGGTTCGCCTTCGTGCAAGGGATCTTTTACAGGAACAGTTTTTTGTGAAAGTCCGGGTAACGCATCAAACTCACCCAAGATTCCAATCACCGGACTACCGCTACCATATGTAGCAACAAAAGCTGTGGGCATTTCGGCTACACCGCGTTCCACTTTAAAGCCATTGGCTTCGGCATAATCGGCAAGCAGTTTTGCTGAAGTATGTTCATTGAAGGCGGTTTCTTCGGCAGCCCAGATTTTATCGCTGATGCTGATAAGGCTTGCTGCTTGTGTGTTGATGTTTTCGACAATAGCTTTTTTGCTGGCTGACATTACGGGGGCCGGTTGCTTTTTTTGTGCGAACACGTTCAGCGTTAAGCAAAGTGCGGTAAGTAAGGTTAGGATTTTCATAATAGGGTTAGGTATAGAATTAAAACAACGAATTCTTTTCAACAGTTGAAACAGCCACCGGCATAAAGTAAGCAGTTCCTTTTAAAGAAGCTTTTAATAATTGATGCATGCCTTCAATGGTTTCAGGCGTGTACTGACTTTTATGACAATGCCACGAAGCCAGTGCTGTTGCATAGTCTGCATCTGAAACGGAAATTTTTATGGGAAGAAAAGATGAATCAACCGTAGCCAATTGCATGGGACTGTTTGCCGGAAGATTACCCGAAGGAATGGCACTGTAATATAATTGCACCGGTTTATCCCACTTTTGTGTTTGAAAAACTTCGGTAACAACAGTACTCACCAACCGATGATCATGATGGCCCGTCCAACCTGAGGCGCCCCACGTAATTACCACATCGGGTTTTAAGGAAGTAAACCATTCTTCGATTTTAGAACGCATGGTAGTGAGCTGATCGTTAAGCGGCCTCATGCCTTCGCCCATCTTAAGTTGATCGTGTAAGCCAAATAAAATGGGTGGTTCAATGCCCAATTTTTCAGCAGCACATTTGGCCTCTTCAATTCTTACCGCAGCCAGACTATCGCCTGCTGGAATTTTTGCATGATCAGTAACACCATAACGACCATCAGTCGCAATAGCGAGATAAACCGTTACGCCTTCGGCTGCATATTTTGCAAGCACAGGGCTAACCGTTGCTTCATCATCAGGATGCGCAAAGATGGCGAGTAATGTGCGCGATGAAGTTGGTGTTTGCTCTACAGGTTTATTGCATTGAACAAACAGCAGGGGCAGAATAAAAAGAAACCAGCGCATTATTCTTTTGGTTTAGTTAAATTCTAAGGTATCGAATTTTTCGCCACACAGCTTCAGTTTTTTGCAGGTGGTATTTGTTATATGATTTTTAGTAGATTCGTTTACACAAATCAAAATCTACCATGAGCCTGAACAGACGAGCGTTTATCAAGAAAAGTGCATTGGGTGCCTTGGGTCTAACTTTTTTGCCTTCGCTTATCAGTCGCGGTTCGGTAAATGATCGCGTACGTATTGCCCATATTGGTTTGGGTGGCATGGGCAATCAGCACATGGAATGGTTTGCAAATTTACCAGGTGCAGAAGTGGTGGCTTTGTGCGATGTGGATCAGAATCATTTGGCCAGCACGTTGGTGTCGCTTAAAAAAATGAATCCCGGAACAACGGCTACCACCCACGAAGACTTTCGAAATATTCTGGATAGAAAAGATATTGATGCTGTTACCGTTGCCACACCCGATCATTGGCATGCACAAATAGCTACGCTTGCGTTTCAGGCAGGTAAAGATGTGTATGGTGAAAAACCACTTTCGTATAGTGTGCGCGAAGGCAAAACCATGTTAGTAAATCAGGCAAAGTATAACCGCGTGTTTCAGTTGGGCACACAAATACATGCGGGCGATAATTACCACCGTGTGGTTGAGATAATAAAAAGTGGAGCCATTGGTAAAGTACACACCGTTCGGCTTTGGAAAGATTCGTATTCACCAGGTTTGGGGGTGGCAAAAGTTCAGGGCGTTCCTACCGGATTGAATTGGGATATGTGGCTTGGACCCGCACCTTATGTAGAGTATGTTCCCGAGCGTTGTCATTTTACCTACCGGTATTTTCTGGATTACTCGGGTGGCGTGTTTGCCGATTTCTGGTGCCACATTGCTGATATAGTTTGGTGGGCGATTGAACCGAAGGGACTGAAACAAGTAACAGCACGCGGTGAAAAAACCGATGGCCAGGCCGATGCTCCTAAATGGCTGGATGCAGAGTTTGAATTTAAAGACCTTAAAATTTTCTGGACTACCAAAGCACCTAACGTGCCTGGTGCGGCCGAACGAAACATCGGAGCTTACTTTGAAGGTGACAAAGGCACATTGATTTGCGATTATAGTACCATGGCCATTACCATCAATGGTGAAACTGTAAGCGATATCCCTTCGGTGGCTCAAAGTGTTCCGCGCTCACCGGGGCATCAACAGAATTTTATTGATGCAGTAAAATCGCGTAAGCAACCGGAATCAAATCTTGCCTATGCCCGCGAAATGACTTTGCCTATGCACCTTGCATTAATCTCATGGCGATTAAACCGCAGTGTGCAATGGAACACTAAGAAAGAAAAGTTTACTGGTGATAAAGAAGCAAACACGTTTTTGGATCGACCTTATAGAAAGGAATGGAATTTAATCTGATCACGGACGAAACAACCAGCTCCGGTAAAAATAATTTTTTAATTAAACTCATGAGTTGAGTGTTGAATTGATCTTAGCTTATGACTAGCCCATGATTTTTTAAGTTCGCTATA
>DPSB01000194.1 GCA_003537495.1 Cytophagales bacterium
AGAAATACGGTGGCAAAATTACCAATGGTGTTAGTGCCGCAGATAATGAGGTCTCCTTCCGGGGTTTCGCGGATTGCAGTTGGCACCTCATCACCGGCACCACCAAACCTTCTTGTCCAGACTACATTGCCGGCCGCATCAACTTTTATTAGTACCAAATCGGTATTGTTTTGGCTTTCTACTGAGCCTGTAATTACAAAGCCTCCGTCATTCGTTGAGGTAATTGCTTCGCCACGATCTTCTGTGTTAGAAACATTACGATCAGTAAGGAGGTCGCTGTTAACACCATCAAAATACCTTAGGCTGGTTGCGTTAATGGTGCCATCATTACGAACTGTCATGAAAAAGATGTTGCCTTTGGACCCATCCTGTGTTTCACTAAATGTCCCAACAACACCAAATCCAAATGCGGGCGAACTAGCTAAACATATGTCCTTCGGGACGAAGTATTGTTGCGAGTTCTGGCCGTATACACTATAGTTTGGGTACACTGAGTTTTCTTCAATAGTGGGAATGCTCACCCATGAATTTATAAAGTTTCCTGCAACTTGTGAGATGGCAGCAGCCCAGGTTATTCTACCATTCGCGTAATGTATTGATTTGGAATTTTGTGAAGTACGTCCAAGCAGGTCATACCTTTTTCTCCAACTTTCTGAAATATCAGGATTGTAAGCGATAATAAATGGTTCTGCCGGGGCCACTTGTTGCGTGGCAACTGCACGTTTGGATGTACCCAGGATGTAAATTTTTCCATCGGGTGTTACTTCGATGGCTTCCCCAGTAAAGTCTTCTAAAATTATATCTTCATTAATTTCGGGTGGAGTAGGGACTACCGTTTCATCAGAAATAGAGAAGGTTCGAAGCGTATCAAGATTAGAAGATAGAATTGCTCCTCGAAGCGAGGAAATACTAACGTTTGCTACAAGTGGCTCAAGGGGGTTTACGATTATCCGGTCACCCACAATAACATAGCCGGTAATAGCTTCGCCATTTCTAATGGCCTTTATAGCTTTACCGGTTCCACCTGTAATTTCCTTGAATCCAAGGGTTCTATTTCCGGTAGTGTTTGTTTTGAAAACCACAGCAGATGTGTAAGTCGTATCACGGATATTATCCTCGACAAACATATTTCCAACCACTACATAGCCATCCGGTGTCAGTTCTAAACCAGTAGCAGTTATACTGTAAGGTCCTTGATAAAACTTCAGAAAAGTATTTCGTGGGCTTGGTTCAGAACCATCCAGATTACTACAGGTAATGGTAAAGAATGAAAACGTAGTAAAGAGTAAAATTCTTTTCATTTGGCTTTTATCGTTCTTTTCTTCGGATTAAACATGTTTATTACATAGCTACCACTTACAGATAGTGATGAAACTTTATACACTGGATCTGCATACCCTTGGCCCCAGGTTGCTTGTTCATTGGCGTACGAGGTTTCAAGAGAATTTACATTTGTAAGCCCGTGCGTGTACCATACCCGGGCTATAAAGTAACCACCGCCCATTTGAAATTTAGCCCCCGCTGCAGCTTGCACGCTTATGTTTGTTTTAACACGCTGCGGGTTTAACTCAAAAGTGGCCTCCTGAATGGATGTTGTATTTGTTCGTAGTACTTCGGAAGTGATTTTCGAATTCAATAGATAATCAACAACTACACCTCCTGAAACAAATGGATAAAATTTCTTATCAGCCTTATCAATTAATTTATACTCAATACTTAATGGTAATGAAATCCAATTCTGGGTTTCGGCACCTTGAAATTGATTAGTTATAGAACCATCACCAGTTAATGATCGATCTGTAATCAATTCAAGATTGAATTTTTTCTGGTTGTATAATAGTTCGCCATGCAGTGTTAGTTTGTCTTTCCTATCCAGGGGAACATCTGCGGATGCGCCAAATAAAATCGCAATGGCGTAACTGTATTTGCTTCCTTCGGCTAATTCAATGGCAGTAATTGTATTAGTAACATTAGGCCGGGCTGCATTTACACCCAACACAGCACCTAAACGATAAATTTCGTGTGTGCGAAATGTATTGTAAAGTGCTACAAACTCAGCAGGATCAATTGCCGGATTGATTTTGAAGTAGTTATCCGTTTGAAGTAACTTTAACATGGTCGCATCCGCATCCTCTGGTTCTTCCAGGTAGATGTAGGTGAGTGTAAGTAATTTCAACAGACTAACTTGTTCAGCCTGGCTACACGGAGCGGTTTGACTGCCAAGCGCCTTGGTTATCAAATCTTCAAGTTCGTGTAAGCGACCTTGATCGTAAACGGACTGTGCCAGTCGTAATGACTGCGCACAGGAAGAAGCCTGTGCAAACGCACCAGTTGAAACAATTGAAAAGAGAAATACGATGTAAAATTTCTTCATACCTATTTCCCTGCTTTTTTAGTGGTAGTTTTCGATTGAGCGCCCGGATGGTTCTCGCAGGTTTTTTCGTACGGAAGATCTTCGGCTACAAAAATTTCCCATTCTTCTTTAGTCATGTTGCGGTCTGTTTTCTTGCAAAGCAGATCGGCCATTACTTCAAAGTTGGTGGGGTAGGCGTGTATGGTTTGATCCACACCCTTTACGGTTTCGCGTACGCTATTGATACCAGCTAATAATTGTGAATCGTCTGGCGAGAACGTAACACTCCACACCCAGTCGTGGTCGCTTAATGTAATGGGTTGTTCATTTAGTTTTCTGAAGTTCCACAAGCGCACTGAGTAATCTTTACTGGCTGAGGCCATAAATGTTCCGGCATGGTTGAACTTAATGTCTTCAATCTGTGAAGAGTGACCAGGCAAATCGCGAATAACTATTCCATTGTTTACAATTCTGAGTACACCACTCCGGTCACCAGTTACAATTTGTCTTCCATCGGGGGCAAAGCACACTGCAGTAAGGCCATTTGAAATTTTGGTTTTTGTTACCGCAAAGTTTTTGTTGATGTCCCACACGTATAGATTCCCATCGTCACCGGCTCCGGCCAACAACGTACCTTTTTCGTTCAAGTCGAGCGAAACAATTTTTTCCTGCGATGTAATAATCTCTTTGGCCGAAGTAAGATCAGAATATTTAATACTGTGGCCGGAGTTATCGCGGGCA
>DPSB01000425.1 GCA_003537495.1 Cytophagales bacterium
AGTAAAGAGCTCAAGGACATAGTCTTGATTCAGCCTGCTCAACAACACTTCTTGACTGTATAACCAGGATTCAAATTCCTTCAGCGAGAGGTGCTCCTCAATTGTCATGAATATCCTATTCTTTATTTCCTGTTCCATACCTAATTAAATCCTTTCAGTTTCAAAAACCACCCCTTCTCTCTAGAAGGGGTGGGTAGCTTTTTACCGCATATCAACCTCAATTGATAAGTCAAAGGTGGGCATCAACTACGCAGTCTTTTTGCGTAGTGAAATATATTTTAATTATTTTATCACATATTTCATCCCATGCCTGTTAATAGAAATGCACTAATCCGTTACCGAACAATCGATAACTGTCTGAAAAACAGGCAAAAAAGATGGACTTTGGAGGATTTGATCACGGCTTGCTCAGAAGCACTCTACGAATATGAAGGTATTGACAAGGGGGTCAGCACCCGGACCATTCAAATGGATATACAATTAATGCGGAGTGATAAACTCGGCTACAACGCACCCATTGTGGTCTTGGAAAAGAAATACTATACCTATGAAGATCCTGCCTACTCTATTACAAACAACCCGTTGTCGAAGGGGGACTTAAACAAGCTTACAGAAGTAGTGGACATCCTTCGGCATTTCAAGGGATTCTCTCACTTCCATGAAATGGTTGGCATGATTCAACGACTAGAAGACAAAGTCAGCGCAGCCAAGAGTAAGGGAAAGTCAATTGTTCACCTCGAAACGAACGAGGGCCTTAGAGGTATTGAATTCATTGATGAAGTTTATCAATCAATCAAAAAGCAACAGGTCATTGAATTGACTTATCAGTCTTTTAAGGCAAGGACTCCAAACGTTTTTAACTTCCACGCTTACTTGTTGAAGGAATATCGTAATCGTTGGTTTGTGTTAGGACGAAAGAGCAGTAAAGAACCATTAGTTACGTTAGCACTTGATAGGATAAAGGAGATGAAAACCTTACCAAGCCCTGCATATATTGAGAATTCAGAATTTGATGCTGACGAGTATTACAAAGATGTTATTGGAGTCACTGTAAATGAAGGCAATCGACCGCAGCTTGTCCATTTGGCGATTGATAGGAGTAATGCACCGTATGTGATTACAAAACCGCTACACAGCACACAAAAGATTGTGGCGAAATCCAATGATGGAATTGAAATTACAATTGAAGTTATTCTGAACTACGAATTAGAAAGAGAAATTCTTGGCTTTGGGGATTCAATAACGGTGTTAAAACCGCAGCGATTAAGAGAAAGAATTGAGAAGAAATTGGAGATGGCACTTAGAAAGTACGTTAAGCATTAGTCGGATAAGATTAACACTCATCACCTCACCTTCAAAACTACCCTTGCATACCGTGTAAGAGCTGGTGTGCCCGTATCTGTTGCCGAGAGGATGATGTGAATGTCATCTCCAGCCTTTGCATCGGCAGGAACAGTGAACAAGAGCGTAGCCTTTTTATCATCATCTAATGTTACTTTGCCAGCATATGTATCTACCTCGTGGTATTGCCACCAGGAGTAAGTAATGCTATTGCCGTCAGGATCAGATGCAGCGGCTTGTAGGCTTATCTTTTGCCCGGGCTTAACTTCCAACTTCGATTGTTTAACCCTCACCACAGGCGGATGGTTTGCATTTTTATATGGCTGCACACACCACGCAGCGCGAGCGGCAAATTCATTTTGCAGTACATCAACCCAGCGCGTTTGCGGATAAGCTGCATCCGGCTTTTGGGTAAACGGATTGTAGTCCACCACGTGTTCGCCATCTTCCCAACGAGAAGGTACAGCGGTTGATTGAACCAACCTTCCCCCCCACCCGCCATAGTGCGGATTGTTCAGGTTATCCAACCCAACATCTATCAAATGAAAGAATGCGGGCGAGTCGCCTTCAGAAATAAAATCGTATTGCGTAAAGCTACCCCACATGTTGTTTTTTATTTTTTCAGGATCGCTGTAGATGTCTTCAATCTCGCCTGCAGGTGGGTTGCCATCGCCATAGCTATAACACAGTTTCAACAACGGCCCACTGTTGTTGATGATCGGCCCCATAAACTTACCTTGCATGTAGTGGTGCCATTGCTCAGGCACAGCTCGTTTCCAGAAGTAGGCAAAGCACCAGAACTGGCTGGCATTGTAATATATTTTTACATCAGGCCAGTTAACGGAAATATACTTGCGGTAGGTAGCATCCTGATCGAGTATGGCATAGATGATGGCCTTATCACAAACTTTCTTATAGATGGACTTCCACTGCGGAGTGTTTTTGTATTGGTCTTCAATCGACTTTAATGAACGTGCAATAGTGTTGGTGCCACCCCACACCTGCAGGTAAAGCGGTTCTGCGTTGTTATCCAGCAAACTAGCTTTAATAAACTCCGAACCTTCGGTATCTTTTTCCATCTCACCTTCAAAATCAATATTACCAATACGGGTGACCGAGCGTAAGTATTCATCTGTTGGAAAATCGGGCGCATGTAATTTCAAATTTGGATACACTTTTCCATACGCATCCAGCAGGTTATAAATCCAATCGGTGCCGGGCCAGCGCAGTTCAGTACGCCCACCATACATGTTTTTCGTCATCTCCATTTCAGAGATAAACTTGGTTCCTTTGCCATCGCCTTTGTAGTGCCACATAGAGCTGCTGATAACAAGCCCTTCGATCTTAAACTCATTGGCATGTAATAGTAGTCGGATAAAGGAATCCACATCATCCAATTCACCATCGGTAGTTACAATGGTGCGGGGTTTTGAAGATTGTGCAAAGGATACCGTTGCAACTAATATCAGCAAAACAATACTGGCGACCTTTCTCATTGCTACAAGATTTTCGAGCGTGTATCAGTTGTTGGTTAGGATAACTAAAGTTAATCTAACGATTCTAAAAACGAAAATTCCTTTTTGAATAGCCCCGGCTTCAATACCGGTTTTTCTGTCAACTCCATAATGGGTTGCGAGGCATCGTACTTTTTCCATTCGGGCAAACCGTTGTCGTTTGGATTACCAGTCTTTACAAAGTTGACCCAATAGGTGGACATAAACTTCTCCACTGCATAGTCCGAATATTTCCAGGGTCTGTTCCATTTCGATAAAGTATGCAGCGCAAAGGGTACTTCCGAAGTATGAAACGCACCGTAATTCGGGAAGCCTGGTTTATCGGTAGGCACATAACTGAATTGGTATAAATAACTGTTGCTTGTATTGTTTGTTGCCCACACATGATTGGCATAGCCAGCGAAGTTTAGGTTGCCCAATTTGTTTTGCGATTGCAACGCTTCTTGATCGGTACTTGCAGGAAACACTTTTAGAAATTCCGACTGTTTATCCTGATAGGTTGCACTTGCCCAGGCTTTAAACTCCGTTGCTGACTTTGGTTGACCCGTTAACGCAGCATCGCCTGTAACCCAACCGGTGATCAAGGCCACATCGTTATGTTTTTTGTTTTTGAAGATTGAGCCGATATCATCGGGCAGCACATAACCATCAGTGATGGGTGCAAACGATCCATACGGAAGTGTGCTCGCTAACTTCCACACGCTATCGGCTGGTAAATTGCGCAATGCTGCAATGTTGGTTGATTTAACTTTTTGAGAAAGTTCAATCCCGGTTTTTTCAGCATCACTCAACTTCTTCGAAAACCGACCCATCGATGCTCCGCTGTGTGCAATGGCTCCCCGAAACAATCCTTTCGATAATGGTGAAGCCACCAATGCCTGCACACTAAATGATCCTGCCGATTGCCCGGCAATGGTAACTTTATCCGGATCGCCACC
>DPSB01000116.1 GCA_003537495.1 Cytophagales bacterium
ATTGGCGTGCAATTATTTCTTACCGGCTTTATTGCCGAGTTGCTGGCCCGCCAATCGGTATCTACCAAAAAGTACCTGGTAATTGATCGCGTAGGAATAGAAAAAGCTTAAAGCCTTAAGTTGTTTCGCTTCTGGCTTTAAGCTTTCAAAACCTTAATCGTTCAACTTTACTTATCCTCTTCGTTATTAAACACCACGTTGTGTTTTACACAAGCTGAGTCCAGGTCGGCACGCCACATTTTTAGAAGTGCGCGGCCTTCGGCCAAATCATCGTTGGCTTGCGTAATGATGTTGGCATCTTGTTTTTCGATGGCATCCAGAATAAGTTTGAATGCTTCCAACTGATCGGCTGCAGCCTGAATGTATTCTTTGTGCAGACTTTGTACTTCTGCGGTAGCTGGCTTAATGTCTTTAAGGATAGTGTAGAACTCTTCGTATTTAGGAACAATTGTTTCAACGATAGTAAAATACATAAGCGAATCGCCTTGATAATTTTCGCCACTGATGCTGGCATAGGCTTCAATAGCTTCGGTTTCGAGAGTGGCTACTTTGGGCATTTCTACATTGATGTAGTTGAGCAGGTCTAGCTGCACAGGGTTGGGACTGCACTGTAGCAGTATTAACAGAAGAGGGAGGTACAGTAATTTTTTCATAAGGCTTGGAGTTAGGTTACTTAAAGGTATTAAAATAGCGGCTCACCTGAGAACTATTTTTCCGTTACATTTGTAACCCGATTTGAGTTCTTTGATAGTGATTTGCGGCAGGGATAGAAGTCCCGATGGCTATCGGGACGGATAGCCCGCTCCGCCCAAAACAATTCTAAATTTTGAATTTCGAATTCGAAATTTATCCGGGGCTGACCGGTTTTGACAGGATGTTTGGGGGTGTATGCCAGCATGCAGGCTCGTGGGATGAGAGCCTTGAAAGATAGTCCTACCAACTTAAGTGGCGAGTCTAACTACGCCATGGCTGCTTAATCTAAACTGAGTTTAGATTTGCTTATCCGCTGATAAGATCGGTGGAGGCCATCATTGCCCGGTACTCTGTTTAGCGGTGCCGGATCCGCAGTGTCGATAGCAAAAACTGGATTGTGCTATGGTTACGTAGTACAATTGAGACAACAGTAACTAAGGAAGAGTTTGGCCGTTGCCTGCCTTGCGCTTCCCGACAATTAAAGTGCAACTAAGCATGTAGAACGTACACGTTCATCTTCTCTGGACCAGGGTTCGATTCCCTGCAGCTCCACTTGATTAGGTTTTCTGGAAGCCGATGTTTCCGTTACCTTTGTGGCAGGTGTTTTTATTTGTCTCTATAGCGAGCGAATATTGTTTGGCTTCGTAGTACAATGGATAGTATTTCAGATTCCGATTCTGAAGATGCAGGTTCGATTCCTGCCGAGGCTACAAAAAGAGGTTGATTATCAAGGTGACTTTGTAATCTATGACACTTTAACAAAATGGGAGAGTTAAAGTGATTACAGAAATTATAACGCAACACTGTTCCTCCAAAATTAAATATGTGCAGTGTTATGGCGCGTATTTATTTCAACTGTCTTACAATGTCTGTAAATCCCTCGCTAAGTTTTGGATAAATCTCTTTCACAATTGTCTCGTCCAGCGTTTTCTCCAGTGTCAAGTCAATTACCTTTCCCTTTAATAGCTGAAACCAAGTCTTCTTTCCAAGATTGAAATGATTTTTTAATGAGTCGATTTCATTGAAAATAATTTCTTGTCCTAGTCCATGTTTGTACAGTTGTTCTTCAATTTCATTAAGTTTAGAATGAAGATCCGACGCCTCAACTGCACTAAATTTATCCATGTCGTCAGCTTCGTAGGTGTAGTATTTGTTTATGTCATCTATCTCCTGGTCGATGGCAAAGAGTCCAGTACTTCTTTCATCATCAAATCTACAACCCCCTCCCTTACAAATCTTTTTGTGTTCTTCTAATGCAACTGATGTATTGTCACGGAGGATTTTAAGAAAGTCGAGCTTGTCACGATCTCTATTGAAGTCGTAAAGTTTCGTTGTCAACTTTGATTTGAGGTTTTCAAGGTTGTTAACTTTTCCACCCCGAAAAAAGTCATCAAAAAATCTTGTGGCCTCTTTTTCAACTATGTTCATATCTCAATTGTCTGTCAGATGAATATGTGCCATAAAATCCGGCTATAAGTCACTTTGTTACTATACCGTTATGGTGTCAACAAATCTAACAGATTCGGAGATTTATGAAAGTGAAAACGGGGATATAAAATTTATTAAAATCTGGGTATAACTTCTAACTGCCCTGAATGAATCTTGAATATTCGCTGCGAGAAATTGGATATACCCAACAAATATCTTCCCCAAACAATCGCTCTTCTACAAACTGAAATCCCAGTCGTTCATAAAACTTATGCGCACGGTAGTTTGATTTCAGCGGGTCAATCAGTACTGCATTAACTTCGGGTGGTTCAAAGCATTTAGCTAATGCAAGTTTCATCATAATGGTTCCATAACCTTGTCCCAAATCGGCTGCCAAACCAATCCAAATGTCAATAGCGCGAAAATTTTCTGCTACATCGCCCCAGTAGTGTGTTTCTTCTTTGTATGGATCGATAATCTGAATAAAGCCAATTGGTCTGCCGTCTTTCTCAGCAATCAATTGTTCGCGCCAGGCTACGGTTCGGGTTAACTCAACTTCCCAGTTCCAATCATCGTTAGGATCGGAATCATGAACGTGGGGTTGTGTATCCCAATTCTCTAAGATGATGAGGTCGTGTAGGGTAGCTGGTCGTAATGAAATGTTGGCCATGACTGAAAGTTAAAACATAAAATCTTACGCTATGTAGATAATCCGGCTGGCTTATTTGTATCTTGAAGTTAACGTTTATGCGCCTACTCTTTTTTGGATTTATTTTTTTAATGGGCTGTGCTGTCAAAGAACAGTATCCGCTCATCATCCGTAATGGTTTGATTTACGATGGCAGTGGTGCCACTCCCTATAAAGGCGATCTGGCAATTCGGGGTGATACAATTGTTGCTATCGGTACTTTTAATGCGATAGGCGAAAAAGAAATTGACGTGCAAGGTAAAGCCATTGCTCCGGGTTTTATCAACATGCTAAGCTGGGCCGATGGTTCGCTATTGAAAGATGGTCGCTCTATGAGCGATATTAAACAAGGTGTAACGCTGGAAGTTTTTGGGGAGGGCTGGAGTCCGGGGCCGCGCAGAAAAAAGAATGCGCAAGATACCTTATGGTCAACTCTTGGAGAATATTTTTCATTGCTGGAGCAAAAAGGAGTCAGCACCAATTTTGCTTCGTTTGTGGGCGCAACCACCGTACGTAACTATGTACTGGGCTATGATAATCGCGCACCCGAACAGCATGAGCTAGAACAAATGAAACAATTAGTAGATCAGGCCATGCGCGAAGGCGCAATGGGATTAGGCTCCTCGTTAATTTATGCTCCGGCTGATTATGCTTCTACCGAAGAGTTGATTGAATTGAGTAAAGTAGTTTCAAAGTATAGTGGCATGTACATTACCCACATGCGCAGCGAGAGTGATAAGATTCTCCCTGCATTGAATGAAGCTTTCCGGATTGCACAGGAAGCAAATGTGCCAGCCGAGATTTACCATCTTAAAATCAACAACACATGGAACTGGAATAAGATTGATACAGTGATATTTAAAATAGACAGTGCGCAAAAAGCTGGGTTAAAAATTACAGCCGATATGTACACCTACAATGCAAGTGGCACATCGCTTACGGCACGTTTACCCACGTGGGTGCAGGAAGGCGGAGCCCTTGCAATGCGCAAGCGTTTAAAAAATCCAACCCTGCGCGCGCGGGTTTTAAATGAATTGAAGCTGGGCGTCCCTTCCCGAAATTCCGACCCCAAAGATGTGATGTTAATAGATTTCAGAAAAGATTCTCTTAACGAATTGTATCGCGGTAAGCGATTGAGTGAAGTGGCAACATTACACGGCAAAAATGCTGATGAAACCATGCTTGATCTGATTGTGGCCGATAAGGCAGGCATTGCAGCGATTTTCTTTTTAATCTCGGAAGAAAATATGAAGCGCATGCTGGCTTTGCCTTATGTAAGTATTTGTTCGGATGCTGCTTCTATTGCCGATGAAGAACCATACAACGCAGAAGCAACCCATCCGCGCGGGTATGGGAGTTTTGCAAGGTTGTTAGGAAAGTATGTACGCGATGAGAAAATTATAACGCTGCAAGAGGCTATTCGCAGAATGACCTCTTTACCGGCATTCAATTTAAAAATTGAAAAGCGGGGAAGTATAGCTGTTGGTAACTTTGCGGATATAGTGATTTTTAATCCAGATACAATTACCGATAAAGCTACGTTTGAAGATGCACACCAATATGCTGAGGGCATGATGCATGTATTTGTAAACGGAGTGCAGGTGTTGAACAATGGCAACCACACCGGTGCTATGCCGGGCAAGTGTGTGCGTGGGCCAGGGTGGGAGTCTTCGACAGGCGTAGACTAAAAATTGGTTAATCAAAATTTTAGTCATTAAGTTCTATCTTCTAACTTGTAATCTCTTACCTTTCATTTTCTTAACTTCTCGCATTACATCTCTACCGCATGGAAAATAAAATAAGCCGTCAACAATTCCTGGATCGCAGCAGCAAACTCATGGTAGCCGGTATGCTGGCTCCGTTTATTTCAGAAGCAGGCGAACTCTTTCAGACCAAAAAAATCAAGATCGGCCTTATCGGGTGCGGTAGCGTTTCGGGCATGTATCTGCCGCATCTTTCCAAATCGCCTTATGTAGAATTGGTAAGTGTGTGCGACATTGTTCCCGAACGGGCAAAGGCTGCGGCCGAAAAATATAATGTGCCCAATCATTATACGCACATCGATAAGCAATTGGATGGTCCTGCGTTCGATTTACTTGTAAATCTTACCGACATGCAGGAACATGGTCGATTGAATAAAACAGCCTTGCTTAAGAAGAAGTATGTATGGAGTGAAAAACCAATGGCAAACACGTATGCCGAAGGCAAAGCATTACTCGATTTATCCAAGCAACAAGGTGTGCGCATCTGGGGAGCGCCAGCTGTAGTGAACAGTCCACAATTCGCCTACATGTCGCGCATGATTCAACAAGGAAAAATTGGTAAGGTGGCGGCAGCACATGCACACTATGGTCATCTTGGGCCTACCTGGTCAGCTTTCTTTTATGAGCAAGGTGGCGGCAGCTTGCCAGATTTGGGTGTTTACAACATCGCTACCCTTACGGGATTGTTGGGCCCTGCAAAATCTGTAATGGGTATGACCAGTATTGTTACACCCGAGCGCACGGTTGATAACAAAGGAAAGATAAAAGTTGTAGCCGAAGACAATGCCATGGTACTAATGGATCATGGCAATGGAATTTTATCGCACGTGCAATGTGGATTTAATTATTTTGATCCTTATGGTCATGAAGGTTCCGGTCAGGATAAACCCACCATTTCTATTTGGGGAACACATGGAAACCTGCAGTTGATCGGTTACGATTGGGCGCCTTTTGGTGTGGATGTGGCTACGCACGATAATGAAAAAACAAGACGTGAAGCAACTGATACCGGTGCTTATGTGTGGCAGGAAGGAGCCTCTGTAATTTCGCAAAGTCTGGCAATGGGTAATGAACCACTTATTGCAGCCTTACACGCCTTGCATGTGTTGGAAATAATGGAAGCTACCCGCGCCTCGCAGGCAACCGGAAAACGCATTGAAATAAAATCTACGTTTAAGTATCCGGTGGTGTAGGGTGAGGATTGTTACATTTATCGCGATTGTTCGCTAATATTCTTTACTGAAATGTAAAAATTACGATCAACATCAAGCGAAGTCAGGTTTTTAAGATTTTGCCACTCGCTTTTAGGGGTAATCCATTTACCCGATTGAAGTTTAACAGGCATATCAAAACGTTCTATGCTGTTGCTCCACCGGTAATACAGTTTTTTCTTTTCTACTCTATATTCCAGTAATAGACATTGCCTTCGCGTACTGATGCAAGGTTAGTAACCTGCATGGTTGCCCTGTCTAACTGCATCGGTTCTTGTAAATCTATTTGTAATCTTTTTCCTGATGCAATTGCTTTCACTTTCAATTCTACAACACCTGAAATTGTTTTGGTATTGTAATCGGGTATTACAACAATACCATAATGCAACACATCCCACCAGGAGCGTTCGGGGGTAATAGATCCGCGCAAGGTATCTTGGCGTGTAATTGTATTTTGCCCTAAGGAATTAAATCCAACAACAAGTAGAAGTAAAGTGAAATAATTTTTCATGGGTAGGATGTAATACTCAAAGGTAAGTTTTTAAGATGGTGTAATGACCAAAAAAAACGGGATCTGTGAAACACAGACCCCGAATAGTGTAAATCAGCTTCTGAAAATCAGTTCGCGTACTCGCTCAAAAACTTCACGCGCATCAGGCGCAAATTGTCCTCGGTAAAATCCGGATCTTCATCTTTCATGGCATCTACAGCATCTTCAATGCTATCGGTTTCCGATTCCAGAAAGTAATCGTAAATCTGTTGTTGCTTGTCTTCGTCCAAAACGGAATCGATATAATAATCCAGGTTGAGTTTGGTTCCGGAATAACAGATGTTTTCAATTTCAGTCAACAACTCATCGAATGTGATGCTCTTCGATTCGGCTATTTCATCTAATTCAACTTTGCGGTCAATCTGTTGAATGATAAAAATCTTAATCTTCGATTTATTCACAGACGACTTCACCACAATGTCAGAAGCTGTTTCAATATCATTCTCTTCTACGTAGGTCTGTATCAAGTCCAGGAACTCTTTTCCGAACTTATTTACTTTACCCATGCCCACACCGTTTACCGAAGCCAGCTCTTCTTTGGTGGTAGGGTAGGTAGTAGCCATTTCTTCCANNAAATCCGGATCTTCATCTTTCAGCGCATCCACAGCATCTTCAATACTGTCGGTTTCCGATTCCAGGAAGTAATCGTAAATCTGCTGCTGTTTGTCTTCATCCAAAACAGAGTCGATGTAATAATCCAGATTAAGTTTGGTGCCTGAATAACAGATGTTTTCAATTTCGGTTAGCATCT
>DPSB01000204.1 GCA_003537495.1 Cytophagales bacterium
CATAGAAGCCACCCCAACCGCCTGAAAGTTCAATCTGATCGTTGGATTGTTCTTCCACTTTCCATTCAATATCAACTGTTCCATCAGCAGGATTAGGACGAATATCTTGTTCAATCTTTTGTGGATTGAAGTAGCCCATCTGCGAAAGCATTTGTTGCGTACGAATTAAATCCGACCGTCTGAATTTCTGTCCTGGAATGGTGCTGAGTTCTCTGCGAATTACATGATCGTTGGTGCGTTCGTTTCCACTGATGAATACTTCATCGATGGTGGCCTGATCGCCTTCGTGAATGCGCATCTCTACATCAATTGAATCGCCCACCACAGCAACTTCTATCGGGCGCACCTGAAAGAACAAGTAACCATCATCCATATACAAACCACTGATGTCGGCACCTTTTGGATTGAAGGTGGTTTTCTTGGTTAACAACTCATTGTTGTACACATCGCCTTTGTTGATGTCGAGAATTTTGTTGAGTGTGTTTGAACTGTGTATGTAGTTACCAACCCATGTAATGTTGCGGAAGTAATACTTACGGCCTTCGTACACTTTTATTTTTACATCAATGTTCGATTTATCGAAGTTGACAATCGTATCGGCCAGTATCTCGGCATCGCGATAGCCTTGTGAGTTGTAGTATTCGATGAGACTGAGTTTATCTGCATCAAATTCTGAGCGGATGAATTTTGAGCCTGCGAAAATATTCAGTTTTACATGCCGGTTGATAAACTCTTTTACATCGAGCGTTGTGAGGTTGCGACTGGAGTCAAGCGCGGGTTTTATTTTGCCTGGTCTAAAGGCAAACGCTTCAGCCAACAGCGCCCTATGGAGTGCAAAGCGTGGACGTTCGTGTGTTTTTTTGAGCTTTTTCTTCAGCTTACCATCGGCCACATCGTGGTTGCCTTCAATATGGATGGCGTTAATCTTTACTTTGGTTTTAAGGTCTACATCAATACGCAGGCGAACGTTGCCTCTCGCAAGCGTATCTGACTCCTGGTATACTTTTACTACCGTGTTAAGAAATCCTTTCTTAACAAAATGTTTTTTAACCGAAAGTTCGGTGTTACGAATAGTGGCATCGTTTACAATCTTACCACGAATAAGTTTCAAATCTTCTTTCAAAGAAGACTGGCGGCCTTTGCTTATTCCGGTAAAGTAAAAATCATTTAGCCGCGGGCGTTCGGTTAATGCAATTACCAGAAACACCTGGTCGCCTTCAATCTTTTGAACAGAGATAGTAGCATCGCCAATCAAACCGTGCTTCCACAATTTGCGTATGGCGCCAGAAATTCCATCGCCTGGTATTTTAATCTTGTCGCCAATTTTTAAACCAGTAAGCGACACCATCGCATTTTTATCTAACAGACTTAAGCCTGTAACTTCAATTCCGGCAATGGTATATTCCTGTGGGGCAGCATAGTTCAGGTTGTTCTCGTTTAGCTGCGGAGTGGTTGTTTGTGTACGGTTTCTAAACTGGGCCTCGGCCTGCTCGCTCATCCACACACATAGAACAACAGCACAAAGTAAAATTCTCTTCATTGGGGATTTATCAGGCGGTTGGATTCAGCACTTTTCCAAATCTTCGTTCGCGCTTTTGATAAGCGCAAATGGCTTCGTACAAATCTTCTTTGCGGAAGTCGGGCCAAAGTGTTGGAGTTATAAATATTTCGGTATAGGCAATCTGCCAAAGCAGAAAGTTGCTTACGCGCAACTCTCCGCTGGTGCGGATTAATAATTCAGGATCGGGTACGCCTTTTGTTTTCAGGTGCGTTGCGAAATACTGCTCATCAATTTCTTCGGGTTTTATCAAACCGGCTTTCGCTTCTTCCGCTATCTTCTTTACAGCCTCGGTTATTTCCCATCGGCCACTATAGTTTAATGCCAGTTGTAAAATTAAACCGCTGTTTTTTTGCGTGGATGCAATGGCTTCGGCAAGGTTGTTCTGGCAATCTTTTGGCAAATGACTTACATCGCCAATAGTATGCAGCTTCACCTGGTTTTCGTGCAGGGTGTTAATCTCTTTCTTCAATGTATTAACCAGCAGTTCCATCAATCCATCAACTTCTTCTTTAGGCCGCCCCCAGTTTTCGGTACTGAAGGCATATAGCGTAAGATATTTTATTCCTAATTCACCACAGCCCTCTGTTATATCCTTTACCGCTTGTATGGCATTACGATGCCCGAAAATTCTGGCCGCACCTTTACGCTTTGCCCAACGTCCGTTACCGTCCATGATAACGGCTATGTGCCGAGGCAGATTGTTAAAGTCTATATTTTCCTTAAATGAAGCCACAAGGCGGCAAAAATAGCCTTTTTTCTAAAACTTCTTATACTACCTGAGGCAGGTGTTTTAAGATGCGGATTGGCTTAAGAAAGTTGAATGCAGATTAAGAAATTTACCGATAAGGGCTACTTGGGCAGGGTATATCGTAAAACGTGTAGGTAAGTGTAAACCCAGCAAAAAAGTAGTTATCGTAATCAAATACATTTCCGTATTGGTAATTCTTGTATTGCGGATCGCCATCGGAAATATTATCGAGGTAATCGAAAAAGGTTTTGCGCATTCCAAACTCAAAGGCCAGGTAGTATTTTGGGTTGAGTACGTACTTCATACCTCCACCAAAAGGTATTGCCATTTGAATATTGCTGTACTCGCCATTTTTTTGCTGCACCCCTGAAATTCCGAATAAAGCAGCCCCGGCAAACAAATAGGGTGTAAAGCGAAGCCTGCGTTTATCATCGCGCCAGTTCAGAAAATGATACTCGAATGTGCCCGATCCTTCCAGTAAAAACAAATTGAATGATGCGGCTCTGGTTGTAGCAAATGGATCGATTGGTTTGCGGGTATCGCTTGCGCCTATTTTACCTCCGGTAATGGCGGTACGAAAACTAATTACTGAGCTGATGTTAGATCGGTAAAAGACCGTTGCTGCAGGTTTTGAAAATGCAAGATTGTAAGTGCGAACTAAATCTCCGGTGTAATTGAATATACCTACCCCAAAGCCAATCTCGGAACGCTGCCCCAGCATTTGCTGTGCATGTGCCTCAGCAAACAATACGATTAACCCAATAGCCGCAATACCTTTTGTTAACCGCATTTATTATTTTCTGATTATCTGAATTTAGCCTTGTGCATGGTAGCACCCAGAATATAAGTAAGCCTGATGGTTGTTACCATGTAAATATCCTTGTCGTTTTTAGAACCCCGCATATTGGCCGGATGTTCGCGACCATAACCGGGGATAGTTGAATACGTTACACCATTACGGGCATCATACGGAACTAGTGTGGGTATCTCTCCGCTGGGCAATTCGTTGCTTCTGTAAGACATGGCACGCGCTAAGTTGTTGTCTTCAAACACTCCCAAGTCCACATAGTTTTTACTTACATCATCCAGATAGTCCGTAAATGTATAGCGGAATCCAATATCAGCCCAAAGGTCCATCACTTCATTAATTCTAAAACGTGCCCCTAACCCAAACGGAATTGCTACCTGAAAATTGCTATACGGTTTTATACCGAAGTTGGCATCGTTCTGATCGAGGTTTGCATTTTGTCCCTCGGTACCCAATGGTTTTAAATCGACCCAAGTACCTTCAGCTACACCAAGTGCTTCGCCATTAAGACCAGCGGCCGGTGCCTGCGCTTGTGGATTATGATGAAAACCTACTACGCCAATAAATGCATAGGGTGTCCACTTTACACGGCTAATGTAGGTAGCATCGTTTTCAAACAAATCGAAGTATGCTATTAATGAAAGTTCTTTTATGCGATTACGAAATGAGAGGTTACGCTGATAACGAAAGACTCCATTTTCTGCATCGCCCTGATCGGCTGATTCAACATCAGAACCTTTTAATGTTCCATACATGAACTGGGCCATAAGAGAATACCGTGGACCAAAGCGATGTGTTAACGACAACCCTAATGCCGGACGGGTGAATGAAATATCGGTACTAACACGACTGGGGCGTGGAGCAATGTCGCCATAATAATTAAGGGCACTTACAGAGAAGCCAACAGCATTGTAAACCTTGTTGCCGAAGCCACCTTTCTTGCCCCGGTAAGTCGACATGCGCTTATTGTTTTTCTTAATTTGCTTGCGATTAAACTGAGCCTCCG
>DPSB01000442.1:0-618 GCA_003537495.1 Cytophagales bacterium
AGAATTGGTTTTAAATTGAATTATAAAAGATTGGGAGCGAAGACTGCTCCCAATCTTTTTAAATGCAAAGAATAAGTAGTTACTAAAGTATTCTTTTGTGGATTATCAGCCATTTATACAATATATTCAAATAGTTTATTGACTTAAACCTTTACCAATGAAAATTAACCTGCTTCTTATAGTGCTATTCATAGCCCTTAAGGGTTTTGCTCAATCTTACTCAACCTCGCAAATATTTGCACATAACGACTATGCAACTGCCAGACCGTTTCATACAGCTTATCAAAATCAGGTAGGTTATATAGAGGCAGACATTTTTCTAACAGCAGGCGAACTAAGAGTAGCACATACTGAAGCTGAGTTGATGAATGCAGCCTTACTGGAGGATTTGTATCTTAAGCCTATTCAAAAATTACTAATTGAAAACAATGGCTATGCCTACAAAGGTAGCGATCAGGTGCTCACGCTTATGATAGATTTGAAGACGGGAGCAAATACAACATTACCCGTGTTGATAAAACTAATTGAATCGTACCCACAACTAATACAATCTAAAACATTTCGTGTAGCGATAAGTGGTAATATGCCTGCTGTGTCTGAATGGAGCAGCTATCCATC
>DPSB01000442.1:885-2226 GCA_003537495.1 Cytophagales bacterium
TCATCCATCCTGGTTGTATTTTGATGGACGACCGGGGATAAATTATACACCTGACCAGTTGCAGCGCATAGTAATGATAAGTACCAGTTTGCCCTCATTAACAAATTGGAACGGGAAAGGGGTGCTTGTTAAAGATCACTATGAAAGAGTAATGAATATTGTGAGCCAAGCGCACGCAATGAAAAAACCTATGCGGTTTTGGGGTTCGCCAGATTTTGTGAGTGCGTGGATGAAATTAATTAATCTGGTGAAGGTTGATATTATTAATACTGACCATGTGGAGGAACTGGTTCAATTTTTTAAGAATATTAAAAATACAACTTACATTAATGATGAAGTCCATCAGGCTTATATGCCATCACCATCCAGCAAATGGAAAAAGAAACCAACAAACATTATTCTCCTGATAGGCGATGGAACTGGTCTTGCACAACTTTATAGTGGTTATACGGCCAACCGCGGCAGTCTTTCTATTTTCAACATTCCTACAATAGGGTTGGTGCTTACGGCTTCGGCAAGCAATTATATTACCGATTCGGCAGCCGGAGCAACGGCAATTTCAACAGGTTCAAAAACTAATAACCGACATGTAGGTGTTGATCCGAATGGAAAACCAGTTTCAACGCTGGTAGAGATTCTTCATACGGAAGGTTACCGCGCGGCATTGATTACCTGCGATGATGTTACGGGAGCCACACCGGCATCATTTTATGCACACCAACCAGAACGGGGCATGAGCGAACAAATTGCAAATGACTTCCTAAAGGGTAATGTTGATATCTTGATTGGCGGTGGCCTTGAGAATTTTTCTGCGCGAAAAGACAAGCGAAATCTTCTTGATTCACTTCTTGTTGATGGGTATACAGTGGCTACTCAATTTGCAGCCCTTGATACTATTACGAGTTCCAGATTTGTTGTGTTGGATAACAATGTAGTTACGCCAATTCAAAATGGGAGAGGTGAATTTTTGAGTAAGTCGTTAAAGAAAAGTTTAAAAGTACTAGATGCAAATAACCAAAAATTCTTCCTGATGTTGGAAGGTGCCCAGATTGATTGGGGTGGTCATGCTAATAATTTAGGTTATATCGTTACAGAAGTATTGGATTTTGATAAAGCCGTGACTGAAGCAATGAAGTATGTTGATGCAGATGATAACACGTTGTTACTAGTAACAGCCGATCACGAAACAGGTGGCCTATCCTTAATTGAAGGTGATATAGAAAGTGGTTTTGTTCAGGGTAGTTTCAGTACAACTGATCATAGTGGTATTCCTGTTCCGATTTTTGCGTATGGACCAGGTGCTGATCTTTTTAAAGGTGTTTATCCCAACACAGAGATATT
>DPSB01000442.1:2470-4933 GCA_003537495.1 Cytophagales bacterium
CACAGAGATATTTGTAAAAATCAAGCGACTTCTTGGCAAAAAATAAATATCAGAATTCTTTCCGCATGTGTAGAAAGAAGCCTTGCGTTTTTTCGCGTGTAAACGTGTACTCTAATCTGATCACTGCATCGTAAGCGGTAACAATATCAAGACCTGCTCCGGCTCCTGCCAACAATCGATTTGATAGTCGTGTATTTAAATCCAGTTGTTGATAGTAGGGATAGTTTTCTACATAGCCTATATCCAGATAGCTTTTCAAATAAATAGCTAGTGGAAAATATTGGAACTGCTCAATACCTAAACCATTAATCTCCCATGTGCGCGAGAAGATTTTTTTGCGTAATGTAGTTTTGTTTAGGAAATACCGTGGGCCTTCAATTACGTAAACTTCATAGCCCTTTACCAGCAAACGCTTATAACCTAAAGCACCATACAATGAATAAGGTTGATTATTAGGCGAACTGGCATATCCGGCTGTGTAGTTTGATAAATAATAATTATGCCCCAGATCGGCATAGCGCGAATAGCTGGCATTAATTTCCCATAGGTTAACGGTTCCCGAGCCGAGTCCGCTTTTGGATACCATGGCTGTAAACTGAAAACCTTTTAAGGGATAGGCCATTACATCGCGGTGATCGGAATTGAAGAAATATCGTAACACGCTGTAGTTCTGTTGTCGGTTGCTTTCAACAAAGAAGTTGGGATTAAAAAATAAAATGGAGTCAGAAACCGAACTATTAATATGTTGGTATTGAAAAATATGGGTCTGATAAAAATTTTTCCGAAAGGTATAAGACAAACCTTTCAGGAAAGTGGTTCTGAGTTTCTTTTCATCGCGTCTGAAAACAAGTTTATGATCATCGGTAAAATAAGCGAGGTTGCGTGGCTCGCTATAACTCAAATCGAAAATTAAACCATGCTTTTGTTTTTGATCTATGTAGGGTATTCGGTAACTCAACTCAAAACGTCTGGTAAAGCCAAATTGAGTTGTTAAGCGTAAGGTTTCATTTCGTCCTCTGAAATTGTACTGATACATGTGTAAACCAAGATTCACCCGCCTTAAATCGTGATTGTAATTTTGCCACCACTCGTTAAAATTTCTATCTGAAAGTTCAAAAATCGGTACCGGAAAGGTGTACCAGCGTTCGTTTACATCCACCAATAAATCAATATGATGTTGCGTAACCGGCAGCCATCGAACTTCTACCTTATTGAATAAACGGAGGTTATAGATCTTACGCTGATCTTGCTGTACCAGTTTAATAAGCCTGCGTATGCTGATGGTGTCGCCTGGCTTTACATCTAACTCGCGCGAGATAATGGTTTCGCGGGTAACTTTATTGCCAATGATGAGAATACGGTTAACCGTAACAACCCGATTGGTAGTGTCAGTTAATGGTCGTAAGGTATCAGCGGCAATTGGTTGCCCCGTAAAACTTAACAAACCAACTATCACCGCCCACATGTGCTGCCACTTTTGGCTATTTGATTAAGCGTTGATATTTCCGGTTGGTTTGTTCCGCAATGCCCGGATTAATATGATAACACCAGCAATGAATAAGGGGATACTCAGAATCTGGCCCATGTTAAGTGTCATACCTTTCTCAAAGGCAACCTGATCTTCTTTCAGAAACTCGTAGGCAAAGCGCAAACTCCAAAGTATAACCATGAACACGCCAAAGATTAAACCGGTGGGTGTATTTTCCTTTTTGCGATTCCAGATCAGGAATAAGATCAGGAATAACACCACACACGATACCGCTTCGTACAACTGTGCCGGGTGGCGCGCAATGCCGAAAGTGCTAACCCGTGCAATGTAGTTTCCATCGCCATCTATGTCGGCTCTGTATTTAATAACAGAGCCTTGGTTGTCAATATACTCATCGTAATAGTTGATAAAGTATTGTACATCGCTTTCTATATATGCTTTTGCTTTAGATTGTTCAACTCCCGGTTTGAACACCACATAAATAAAAACCGGTACACGACCATGCGCACCTTCTGGTAGTTCATTGTTACGTTCAACTTTTACGTATTGAACGGGGCTGTCTTTCTTACCTTCAATACTTTCGGTAACCCGGTTAACAAAAACTACACTTAACGGATTGTTGGAGGGCTTACCAATGATTTCGGAATTGAAAAAATTACCAAAGCGAATTAATGCTCCGGTAATGGCTACTACAATTACAATGCGATCTAATACCTGTAAATAATTTTGTCCGGGTTTTTTCTTGCGGCTGTACAACCACAGCGCAAACAAAATTCCAAATGCACCACCGTGACTGGCCAAGCCCTGCAAGCCCGTAAAGCGGAAGGGTGAAAACTCGAATGGAAGTATAATGCTGAGTGGATCGCTCAAGAATAATTCGGGTTGATAAAAGATTACATGACCTAGACGTGCACCTAATATGGTTGCTATTACCATGTAGATGGTAAGTGAGTCCACATCGCTTTCTGGTTTGC
>DPSB01000328.1 GCA_003537495.1 Cytophagales bacterium
AAATTCATCGCCATCCCAAATCATTTGACTTCCTTGCGCTACAAAATGGGCAAGAATTTTTTCTTCCGCTTTGGTTAAAGCATTGAAACCCACAAAGCGTAATTGTGCAGACACATATTTATTTGCCGATAAAGCAGTAATGTTTTCTGCTACCTCGCGATGTGCCAGGCCTTCGTAAGCAAGTTGATCATGCTGTAAATGTTCGCGATAATTTGTATACAGCGTATACAACTTTCCCCACATCGCAATAAATTGTTTCTTGTTATCGGTAATGTGGTCATCAAACTCGTTCCAGAAATCGAGCAGGAATTTCTTTTGTGTTTCTGTCAGGTAATCAAAACTAGCGTCCAGTTCTTTCTGATTGCGTAAATCGCGAAACAGTTGCTCGGCATTAACCAGGTATTTATCGATCTCATTAAAATCGCGCAGCAGCATTTCGCCCCAGAAATAAAACTGATCGAATGGCTCCGTTTGCGAACCAACTACCCGATTGTACACCCCATGCAACCGATGCACCAACTCCAGTTTATCAGGTATTTGATAGTTGGAGAAAGACGCAATAAAATCCTCGATGGTAAGCAAGCGTGGCGAAAAGACTGGTTTAGTAATTACTTCCGACAAATGTTTTCGAAAATAAAGAGCCGCCCTGCGGTTGGGAAAAACAAAAGTCAATTGCTCGAATTGCGGTTCGGTATTTATTTTTCGTGCAAGCTCTTTTAAAAATGATTCCATTCTAAAAATCTAAACCCAATTGACTTTTGTTTTGCTTACCTGCTTTTGTTGGTTTGCCCGATGGCACCTGAACTACCTCACCTGTTCTGATGTATAGCAAATAGCCACTTACTTCCTGAAAATTCATTTTGCGCAGTGTTTCCAGATAGCCATTTACTTGTTGTATATCGGTTTTGGTTGAGTTGCCCGTTTTAAAATCAACTACAACGGCTTGTTTATCTTTAATCATTAACCGATCGATGCGGCTTTCTTCACCACCCGGTAACAGTACGGGCACTTCCGTGCGCACCACCCATGTTTTATCGAACCAGGCCGCAATTGTTTCGTTGGCAAAAAGTTCATCTATCAACTCGCGGATAACCGGTTTCTCTTGTTCATTAATAATACCGCTGTGTTGCAAGGCTGCAAATGTTTCGTCTAACTCATCGCGGTAACGAATGCGCGAGAAGATAGTATGCAGATGAATACCATATTTGATTCGGGTAGTAGTTTCACTTTCCTGTTCTTTAAAATGCCCTGTGGCATGGTGGCGTATAATCAATTTACTGCGCCACGAACCTGCTGCATATTTATTCAGCGAAAGCGAAGCTACCGGTGGCAAATGTTGTTCTTCATAGTTTGTCCACGCACCAGCTCTCCACACTTTATCTTTTTCATTCCAGCTTGCCGCAAAGTCTGATTGTCGTACCACATGGTATAACAGATTGCCAACCGTACCCAATTTTTTGGAATCTTTTGAAAATGGTGCGGTAACAATCAGTCCATGTTCAGCCCGCGTTAGTGCTACATAAAGTAAATTCAGATTATCAAGGTAACATCTGGTGCGCTCTTCGCGATAATAATCTGCAAAGTAAGATTCATCCAGGCGACTGGAATAATTTACAGGCAAAAACCCGGCTTTATCATAGGGGGCTTTGTCTGACTTTACCCACATCATCGGGCTCTTCCAGCCATGATCCAACTCCCATGAACAAAATGGAATGATAACATACTTAAACTGCAAGCCCTTCGATTTATGTACAGTAATAATCTGGGCCGCATCTACATCGCCCGAAACCTGAATCGACTTTCTACGCCCAATGTCGTCCCACCATTCCAGAAAAGCACCAATGTCGTTTCGTTCGCGATTTGAAAACGTGAGCACTTCGTTTTGAAACGTTTGCAAGTATTCCAATTCGCCCGGCACATTGCCCAAACTAAAAAGTTCAATCAACGTTTCGGTAAGTTCAAAGAGCGGTAGCTTTTTTAAGCCGGATTTTTGTCTGGTAAAACTATCCGGCAAATTACTTTCGAAAGTGGCCTGATTGCTAACCATAAACACCTGATGTAAATCGGATGTAGATTTAGTTAAACGCGCATATTCAAATGCTAGTTGGGCGCGGGCAATTGCATTATCAGGATTTTGTAAATATTGCAAGGCACCAATTAAAAAATTAACGGAACCAGCGCCATCTAACTGCAACGATTCATTTGAAACCACATCATACTTAAAACCTTCTTTGGCCTGACCCGAATGTTTGTACTCCAGCAAATGATTAACAATGCGCTGGCCATCATAATTTGCCCGAACCAGAATGGCAATATCTTTTAACCGAATACCGAGGCTTTGTAATTTTTCGAGATAACCCGGCACACGCTGCAAGGCAAGTTCATCCCAGCGCTCACCATCCTCGCTTGCCAGAAACGAAAGTTCTACAAAACCCGCAGCCGTTTTTTTAATGCCTTGCGCTACATCACCATATACTTCGGTGGTGATGGCCGCTCCGGTTTCTTTCGCCACCAGTTGTGCCGCAGATTGAAACACGGCATTGTTAAAATCAACAATCTGTTTGCTGCTTCGGTAATTTTTATCGAGCGTAAAAGAATCAGCGCGATGTTCGCCAATATCTTTACCTACATCTTTTTGAAGTAAAAATAAATCGCCTGAGCGCCACCGGTAAACTGCCTGCTTTACATCGCCCACAATTATACTGGTGTAACCTGAATCGAGGCTATTAATAATAAGTGGCTTAAAGTTTTTCCATTGCAGGCCCGAGGTGTCCTGAAACTCATCTATCAGAAAGTTTTTATAAAACGAACCCACCTTTTCGTAGACAAAAGGTGTATCGTTTTCGCCAATTACTGAGTTTAAGAAATATGGAGCATCGGAAAGCAACATCATGTTGTTCTCTTGCTTGTATTCTTTCAGCTTACGCGAAATGTCGGCAATTAAACCAAAGGCATAGAAGTTAGTAAGTACGGCTTCGGCACTAAGTGCTTGCTCGTTGTTTCTTTTATAGAACTCATTAATTTCTTTTAGAATGGGCACCAGTTTTTGTTCAGCCAAAGCCAGCACATCACTTCTGCGTAATGATTTTTCGTTTACCACACCTTTGGGTACTGTAAAATCATTTTCGGCTCTGCTGCTTATCGGATAATCCTTTACACTTTTTAATACACTTAATTTTGAGAAGTGTGTGTATACACTTCCGCTGGTTCCATATTTAAAGTCTGCAACCTTCAGTCCTTGTTCATGAATGGCCTGCATGGCTTCACGCGCCCGGGGTCGTACAAAATTTAGAAACTGATTTCGTTGTTTCGATAAATCGTGCTTCAGGTTGGCAAAAAAGTCAGGCTTTTTAGTAACCTCATCAACTTCGTTCTCAATCAGCCTGAATTCTTCTTTAAAAATTTCTTTGACAAACTCGCGCAAACCGGGCCGCACATCCCAGGCTTTGTCTTCTTCCAGATTTTTACTGGCAAAATCAATTACCCATTGCGTAAGCTGATTATTAGAACCTAACTCTTCCATCAGGTTGCTGATTACTTCATCTACCACTTCATCGTGCTCAACCTCAAGCCGGTAATCTCCGGAAAGACCAGCCTCTCGTGTAAACGCTCGAATAACGCGTTGAAAAAATGCATCAATTGTACTAATCGAAAATTGCGAATACTTGTGCAGGATTTCGCTGCGAACTTCCTGTGCATACAACTTGAAAGTGGGCTCGTCTAACGCTAACTCTTTTTGAAGTTCCTGCGCCAGGTCTTGCGAGCGGTCGTTTGAAAAATCATCCAGGTAGGCCAGGATACGATCTTTCATTTCCTGGGTTGACTTGTTGGTGAACGTTACCGCCAGAATATGTTTAAAGTAATCGGCCCGAAAACGCAACGCCAGTTTAAGGTATTGTTTCGCCAGCGTTCGGGTTTTGCCCGAACCTGCCGAGGAGCGATAAATAGAAAATGGTTTACTCAAAAAGCCAGTACAGTTTACGGTCTCTATTTACGCAATTTAGCGGATTGAACATAGCTTTTGAAGATGAAGCAAATTTCATAACTTGAACAATTATCCTTCCATGCGCAAACTCTACTTCTTTCTTCCTAAGCTCTACTACTCCTTTCCGGTACAGTTGCTTCTCAATAATTTCAGGCGCAATCATGTGCTGATTTTATGTTGGATAATCTTGTTTGCCATGATTACCGGAAACTTTGGCAAGTACCTGGGTATTCCATATCTGTTCCTCGACCCCGAGTACCTGAACAAAGTAAGCTTTGCCAGTTTTTTTATGATGGGTTTGCTTACGGCCGGTTTCAGCATGGCGTTTCATATTACCGGTTATATTTCAGATGGGCACCGGTTTTCTTTTATTGGCACCTTACCCAATCCGTTTAAGAAGTTTACCATCAATAACTCGATCATCCCGGTAGTTTTTTTGATTACCTATGTCTATCAGATTATTGGTTTTCAAATCAATAACGAATTCAGCAGCCCGTACGGGTTATTAAAAAATCTGGGCGGACTTT